>JAQFVJ010000024.1 GCA_029439525.1 Caballeronia sp. BR6202001591004 | reverse complement strand
TCCATTCCGATCGAACAGCGAGAAACGATTTGAGCCAGAAGCAGACACTCCGCAAGCCGATCGGCGGCTCGGACGCCTCGTCGCCCGCCGCCGTCATGAGACGGCTATGGCCGTACATCCGCCCGCTGATAGGCATGCTGATCTTAGGCATCGCGACGATGGGCATCGTCGCCGCGACCGAGGCCGGCATTCCGATGCTGCTCAAGCCCTTGCTCGACCACGGTTTCGGCGCGAAGGGCAGCGATCACGCCAAATGGCTCGTGCCGCTCGCCGTCGTCGGTCTCGCGCTAGTGCGCGGCGCGGCGCAATATGCATCGGGCTATTTTCTGTCGTACGTGTCGAACAAGATCCTGCTGCAACTGCGGCTCCAGATGTTCGAGCGCATGATCCACACGGGCGCCGGCTTCTTTCAGCGCGAGACGGCGAGCACGGTCATCAACGCGATCGTCTTCGAGGTCAATCAGATTCTGGGCGTGTTGCAGAGTGTGATTGTTACGTTGGTGCGTGATTCGCTGACGGTCGTGTTTCTGCTCGGCTATCTGTTCATCCTCAACTGGCGGCTGACGCTGATCGTCGCGGTCATTCTTCCGGCCATCGGCTGGCTCGTCAGCAAGATCAACCGCCGCCTGCGTCGCTTGAATCGCGAGCATCAGGCGCTCACCAACGAACTGTCGTATGTCGTCGAGGAAACGGTCGGCGGCTACAAGGTCGTCAAGGTGCATAACGGCGAGCGGTACGAAATCGACCGCTTCACGGAAATGAGCCACCGGCTGCGCGGCTATTCGATGCGCATGCAAGTGTCGGGCGGCCTCGCGCAGCCGCTGACGCAGTTTCTCGCGTCGATCGCGCTGGCGGTCGTGCTGACCATCGCGGTCGTGCAGTCGGCCAACGATCAGACCACCGTGGGTGGCTTTGTCGCGTTCGTCACGTCGATGCTACTGGTAATTTCGCCGCTCAAGCATCTGATCGACATCAACCAGCCGATGCAGCGCGGCATGACGGCGGCGGAACTGATCTTCGGCCTGATCGACGAGCCGGCCGAGCCGGCGGGCGGTGGACTTCGCCTCGAGCGCGCGCGCGGCGAAGTCGAGTTCCGCGACGTGACGTTCAGTTATGGGTCGCTCGACAAGATGACGCTGGATCATGCGTCATTCAAGGTCGCGCCGGGCGAGATGGTCGCGCTGGCGGGGCCGTCGGGCAGCGGCAAGACTACGCTCGTCAATCTGTTGCTGCGCTTCTTCGATCCGCGCGGCGGGCAGGTGATGGTCGACGGCGTGCCGATCACCGAATACAACCTGCACGATCTGCGCAGCCAGATGGCGATGGTGAGCCAGGACGTCGTGCTGTTTAACGACACTATTGCCGCGAATGTCGCCTACGGTCAGACGCCGGATCGCGAACGCGTGCTGGCGGCGCTCGCTGCCGCGAATCTTGCGGACGTGGTAAAGGGCCTGCCCGATGGCATCGATACGTTGATCGGTGGAAATGGCATGCGTCTGTCGGGCGGCCAGCGTCAGCGTCTGGCGATTGCGCGCGCGATCTATAAGGATGCGCCGATTTTGATTCTCGACGAAGCGACCTCGGCGCTGGATTCGGAGTCCGAGCGTCACGTGCAGGGAGCGCTCGAGACATTGATGAAGGGCCGCACGACGCTGGTCATCGCGCACCGGCTATCGACGATCGAGCGTGCGGACCGGATTCTCGTGATGGAAGCGGGGAAGGTCGCGGAGCAGGGAAGTCACGCGGAGTTGCTGCGCAAGGGCGGCCTGTACGCGCATTTGCATCGGATTCGGTATCAGCAGCAGGCGGCGTGAAGAGGCAGATTCTCGACCATTGTTGTTTGTGAGATAGCAGCGATTCGAGCGCTGCGCGCTTCGCTATGATGCTATGATGGGTCTCCCCTAATTTCGGGGGAGATGTCGGAGAGAAAGCGAAGCATGTCGCAGTACGCAGCCAAAACAACGAAGAAGAAATGCAGTCATCAGTCTGCAACCATTGCCCTCTTTTTGCTGACCACCTGTGTGGTGGCGTGCGGAGGAGGTTCGGACAACGGATCACCGGCGCCAACGGTGATGGATTCCTCGCTGGAATCGGATATCGTCGCCAGCGCGACGCCATTACCCGCGATGTCGACCACGACCGACGATGGCGCGCCCGTCGTCGTCAAGGGCACCTATCTCGGCGCCGACGTGGCGATTGCTTCGCCGGACGACCCGGATGGTTTTCACTCCCGCGCGACGATCAAAGGCCACGGAAACAGCATCTCTAGGGTCTGGAAAAGAAGTCGTATCGCCTGAAGCTCGAATCGAAGGCCAATCTTCTTGGCATGCCGAAAGACAAGAACTGGCTGCTGTTGGCGAACCATTTCGACAAGACGCTGCTGCGCACGCGCACTGCGGCTGGAACTCGGCAGGCGCTTCGGCATGGCGTGGACGCCGCGTGCGGTGCCGTTCGAACTGACGCTCAACGGAGACTATCGCGGCGCCTATGATCTCGTCGAGTCGGTGCGCGTGGACAAGAACCGCGTGAACATCGCCGATAGCGACGACACGACATCGCCCAAGAAAACCGGCTTCATCGTCGAGATCAACGCGCGCATGGACGAGGCCGTCTGCTGGCACACGACGCGTGGTATTCCGATGTGCATCGACACGCCGGACCTGGCATCGGATGTGCAGGCCACTTACATCAAGGACTATGTGCAGAAGGCGAAAAACGCGCTGTTCAGCGACACGGCGACCGATCCCGCAAAAGGCTTACGAGCAGTATTTCGATGTCGAATCCCTGATCGACTGGTTCCTCGTCAACGAGATTCTCAAGAATACCGATGCGCACGATTTCGCCAGCATCTTTCGTACAAGGACGCGGGCGAGAAGCTCAAGTTCGGACCGTTGTGGGATTTCGATCTGTCCGCCGGCAACGTCAATTACACGGACGCGCAGTATCCGGAAAGCTGGCGGGTCGCTGACAGCTTATGGATTTCGCGCATGATGCAGATCAACCCGACGTTCGGCCAGCGCGTGCGGGCGCGGAACTCAAGGCGACGCAGATCGACACGTTGACGGCATTCATCGATGACAATGCGCGGGTGTTTCGTGAGAACGGTGCGGCCGCACGCAATTTCAAACGCTGGCCGATCTTCGGGCTGCAACTTGGGACGAACGCGGTTGTCACCGGCACGTACAAGGGTGAAGTGGGCTATCTGAAGAGCTGGCTCGTGAAGCGAATCGCATGGATGGATGCGAATCGATGATGTAGCGAGTGTGATATCGCTCATGCTCGCTACATCAACACAATGTCATACTGCTCTTGTGAAAGATTCGATTCGATCTGCAACGACACAGGCTTCCCGATGAAATCCATCAGCATCGCCAGATGCTGCGACTCTTCCTCGAGAAACAGATCGATCACCTGCTGCGATGCCACCACACGAAACTCGCGCGGATTGAACTGTCGCGACTCGCGCATGATTTCGCGCAGCACATCATAGCACACCGTGCGCGGCGTCTTCACCTGGCCCTTGCCCTGACACGTTGGACACGGCTCGCACAGTACATGCGCGAGCGATTCCCGCGTGCGTTTGCGCGTCATCTCGACAAGCCCGAGTTGCGAGAATCCATTGACCGTCACCCGCGTGCGATCGCGCGACAACGCCTTCTTTAATTCGCCCAGAACCTGATCCCGATACTCGACATTCTCCATGTCGATGAAATCGATGATGATGATACCGCCCAGATTCCTCAATCGCAATTGCCGCGCGATGGTATGCGCCGCTTCGAGATTGGTCTTGAAGATCGTGTCGTCGAAGTTGCGCGCGCCGACGTAACCGCCCGTGTTGACGTCGATGGTCGTCATCGCTTCGGTCTGGTCGATCATCAGATAGCCGCCCGACTTCAGCTCGACGCGACGTGACAGCGCGCGCAGAATCTCCGCTTCGATGTTGTACAGATCGAAGAGCGGCCGTTCACCATGATGCAGACGCGATGCCACGGCGGGCGTGAACTTCGCCGCGAAGTCCGCGAGCATCTGATATGTCTCGCGCGAATCCACCTGAATGCGCGTGGTCTCGTTGTTGACGAAATCGCGCAGCACGCGTTGCGCGAGGTTCAAATCCTGATAGAGCAGGGATGTCGGCGGCACGCGCTGCGCCTGCGCGACGATGGTCGCCCACGTCTTACGCAGATACGCGACATCGGCGGCCAGCTCCTCGCTCGTCGCGTCTTCGGCGATGGTTCGCACGATATAACCGCCTTTCTCATCGGCAGGAAGCACGGCGGTGAGGCGCGCACGCACGGCTTCGCGTTCGGCCTCGCTCTCGATCTTCTGCGAGATGCCGATATGCGGCTCCTGCGGCAGATACACGAGCGTGCGCCCCGCGATACTCACCTGCGTCGACAGCCGTGCACCCTTGGTGCCGATCGGGTCCTTCACGACCTGCACCATCAGCGCTTGTCCTTCGAAGACGATCTTCTCGATCGGCACATGCGGCTGCGCGCCGTGCGACTCGCCCGCGATGCGCGGATGCCAGATATCGGCCACATGCAGGAACGCGGCGCGTTCCAGTCCGATATCGATGAACGCGCTCTGCATGCCTGGCAGCACGCGCACGACCTTGCCGAGATAGACATTGCCGACGCGTCCGCGCGACAGCGTGTGCTCGACGTGAAGCTCCTGAACGGCGTCTTGCTGAACCAGTGCGACGCGGGTTTCCTGCGGTATGACATTGATCAGGATTTCTTCGTTCATGGCCTGTTTAGAATGCGACGCGCGCCACGCGCAAGGGGAATGCCCTCTCAAAGAGGGGGCAGACCCATGATACCTGAATAGGACCCGTCAATAGGACCCGTCAATTTGCTCGATGAACTCCGCCGCCCGGCCCTGTATGCCGTACGGCGCCCGCCTTGCCGAGCGGGTCGCCCGTCGCGGCATAACGCTGCAGCGCAGCACAATCCGCGCGCGCGAAACGCACCCGTGAACGCGACAGCACCGGCTCGAGCAGCGTGCCTTCGGCATCGACGACGGCGGTCGTGGTCAGCACTTCGTGTTCGTGACCCGCGAGGCGTTCGAGCATCGCAACCGCGTCTTCTTCGTGTTGCGGCTTGCCGAGGATTAGGCCGTCGATGCTCACGGTCGTATCGGCGACGAGAATCGGCGCGACGGCATGCCTGCCTGCAACGAGACGCTCGCGCGCCGCGTGCGCCTTGAGTGCGTAGACTCGCACGACGTAGGCATCGGCGGCGTCGCCGGGCAGTTCGGCTTCGAGCGCTTCGGCGTCTTCATCGGGACGAGGCAGAAGCAGTTCGTACTTCACACCGAGTTGACGCAGCAACTCCTGACGGCGTGGGCTTTGTGATGCGAGATAAACGAAGGGATGAGTGGGCATGTCCAGATCGGATTCGAATGACATGCGAGGCATTCGAGATCCAACTATCGGGAAGCCTCACGCGCACCATGCCGTGCGGCAAGATCAGGCTCGAAATGCGCCGCATCAGCTCGGCGCGCGATTTGACTTCCCGATCGAGCCCGTTCGCGCCGCCGATCACGAACGCGACATCGCGCTTCGTCCTGTTGCCAGCCGGGCAGGGCGCCCGCGAGTTGCATCGTGGTCCAGTCGCGGCCACGTTCGTCGAGAGCGATCACGCGCGCGTTCTTCGGCAAGGCAGCTTCGATGCGCTGCTTTCCGCAGCCATCACTCTTTCGGCATTGCGTCCGGAGGAGCGCTGCTCAGGTTTGATTTCCTTGAGCTCGATGCGCGACTCGGGCGGCAGGCGCTTCGCGTATTCGTCGAAGCCATTCGTGGTCCAGTCGGGCATCTTGTGTCCGACGGCGAGGATGACGAATTTCAAGGTCTCAGGCTTGTTTGCGCGCGGTCTTGCGCGCCGGACGCTTGACGGCCGGTTTCACTTCTTCCTCGTCTTCATCGGCGGAAACGCTCGCGCCGCCGCACATGTTCGGCTTCTGCAGCTTCACGCGCACGGGCTTGTCGCCCCAGACTTCCTCGAGATTGTAGTACTGACGAAGCGCCGGTTGCAGGATGTGCACGACCGCGTCGCCGCAATCGACCAGCACCCATTCGCCGATCTCTTCCCCTTCCGTGCTGACGATCTCGCCACCCGCTTCCTTGACCTTCTCGCGCACGCTGTTGGCGAGCGCCTTGGTCTGCCGGTTCGACGTGCCGCTCGCCACGACCACACGGTCGAACAGCGACGTCAGGTGGATCGTGTTGAACACCTTGATGTCTTGCGCCTTGACGTCTTCCAGACCGTCGATGATCGCGCGTTGCAGTTTTTGAATTTCCATAGTTACTGTGTCTTTACCGTGTCCGGTACAGGTGATGTTGAACAATATAGTCCCATACGGCCGACGGGACCTGCGAGCGCGCATCCGTGGTGCCGCTCATGGTTCGCGCTTTTTCGCGAATCGCGGTCGCGGAGATGTTCATCAGAAGCCGTTCGTCGATGAGCATATGCCCATGCGGCGTCGCACGCAGCGTCTCCGCCGTGGCGCGGCGTGCTTCGTATTCGGCCGCGACTTCGGCGGACAGCGTCGCCACGTCGAAGCCGGCGCGCGTTTCCACGCAGACGTGCGCGTAGTCGAAAAGCTCCTTCCACCGATGCCACGAATTCAGCTTGACCAGCTGGTCCGCGCCCATCAGCAGCGCGATCGACGCATCCGCGCCTTCGCGCTCGCGCCAGTAGGCGAGCGTGTCGACGGTATAGGTGTCGCCCTGGCGGTCGATCTCGTCGGTGGCGACGGTGATGCGCATGCTGTCGAGTTCGAGCGAATCGGCTGCCGCGCGCGTCATCGCGAGACGGTGTGCAAGCGTCGAGACGCCTTCCTTCTGCCACGGCTGGCCGGCGAGCAGCAGCACCAGTTCCGTCAGATCCAGCAGTTCCGTGAAGCGTCGCGCGAGCGCGAGATGACCGTTGTGCATCGGATCGAACGTACCGCCGAGCAGACCGACGCGTTTGGCGCAGGGCTTCGGGTCGCGCGTCACAGCCATTCGCGTCGCACCAGAAAGTCGCTGTAGAGCCGGGCTTCCGGCGTGTTCGGCTCAGGTCTCCAGTCGTAGCGCCAGTTCGCGACTGGCGGCATCGACATGAGGATCGATTCGGTGCGTCCGCCGCTTTGCAGACCGAAGTGCGTGCCGCGATCCCACACCAGATTGAACTCGACGTAACGCCCGCGCCGGTACGCCTGAAACTCGCGTTCGTGCTCGCCGTAGGGCGTGTCGCGGCGCTTCTCGATGATCGGCAGATACGCGTTCAGAAACGCATCGCCGACGCTTCTCACCATCGCGAACGAGCGCTCGAAGCCCGGCTCCGAAAAGTCGTCGAAGAAAATCCCGCCGATGCCGCGCTGCTCGCCGCGGTGCTTCAGATAGAAATATTCGTCGCACCACGTCTTGAAGCGCGGATACAATTCGACACCGAACGGGTCCAGTGCGTCGCGGCAGGTCTGATGAAAGTGCCTCGCGTCGTTCTCGTAGCCGTAGATCGGTGTCAGATCCATGCCGCCGCCGAACCAGAAGATCGGCGCTTCGCCGTCCTTGAGCGCGGTCAGCATGCGCACGTTGGCGTGCACGGTGGGGCAGTGCGGATTGCGCGGATGCATGACGAGCGACATGCCCATCGCCTCGAAACCATGCCCTGCGAGCTGCGGACGCGCCGCGCTCGCGGACGGCGGCAACGCGTCGCCCTGTACGTCCGAGAAGCTGATGCCGCCGCGCTCGAAGAAGTCGCCGCCTTCGAGGATGCGCGTGACGCCTCCGCCACGCAGATGCTCGCCCGGTTCGCGCCAGGCGTCGGTCGGAAATGTGGTGCCGTTGAAGTTGCCGAGCGCATCGGCGATTCGCGTCTGCAAGCCGGTCAGATAGTCGCGAACGGCCGCGATGTCGTGGGCGGCGTCGCCTTTTTTGCGTTGTTTCGCGCTGCTGTTCGGTTCACTCATCGATTGCTGCGTGGTGCCATGTGGGATGGCCTCGAATGTCGAGGGTTAACCCTTTGTCTCGAAACTCTAAAAAGCACGCTGCCGGACACGGAGGTCCGGCAGCACGTGAATCCTGCGTGCAGAGACCGCGTCAGCCGTGCTTGCGGTTCACCGCCCGGTAGCCGATGTCGTGGCGATACTGCATGCCGTCGAACGAGATCTGATTCACCGTATCGTAGACCACGGATTGGGCGCCGCGCACGGAATCCGCCAATCCGACGACGCACAACACACGCCCGCCCGACGTAGTGAGCTTGCCGTCCGCGAGCGTCGTGCCGGCATGGAAGGTCACTGCGTCGGTGGTTTCAGCCGGAATGCCGTTGATGCGGTCGCCACGGCGCGGCGTCTCCGGATAGTTGTGCGCGGCCAGCACCACGCCCAGCGCGGTGCGGCGGTCCCAGTCGAGTTCCGCGCCGTCGAGCTTGCCGTCGATCGCCATTTCGACGACCTTCGAGAAATCGCCCTTCAGGCGCGCCATGATCGACTGCGTTTCCGGATCGCCCATGCGGCAGTTGAATTCGAGCGTCTTCGGATTGCCGTTGGCGTCGATCATCAGGCCGGCGTACAGAAAGCCCGTATAGCGGATGCCTTCGTTCTCCATGCCGCGCACCGTCGGCAGGATGATTTCGCGCATCACGCGGGCGTGCAGTTGCGGCGTGACGATTGGCGCGGGCGAATACGCGCCCATGCCGCCAGTGTTCGGACCCTTGTCGCCGTCGAGCAGACGCTTGTGGTCCTGGCTGGAGGCGAGCGGCAGCACGTGCTTGCCGTCCACCATCACGATGAAGCTGGCTTCCTCGCCCGTGAGGAATTCCTCGATCACCGCGCGCGCGCGCGCATCGCCGAGCTTGTTGTCGGAGAGCATGGAGTCGACGGCGGCGTGCGCTTCTTCAAGCGACATCGCGACGACCACGCCCTTGCCGGCGGCGAGCTCGTTCGCCTTGATGACGATCGGGGCGCCCTTCGCGTCGATGTACGCGTGCGCGGCGGCGATATTGGTGAAGGTTTCGTACTCGGCCGTCGGGATGGCGTGGCGCTTCATGAACGCCTTGGCGAAGTCCTTCGAGCTTTCGAGCTGTGCGGCTTCCTTCGTCGGCCCGAACACCATCAGCCCGCGCGAGCGGAACAGGTTGACGATGCCCGCCGCGAGCGGTGCTTCCGGCCCGATCACGGTCAGCGCGACATGCTCGGACTCGACGAAATCGGCGAGCGCGGCCGGGGCGGTGATGTCGATGTTGCGCAGACGCTCGTCCTGCGCGGTGCCGCCGTTGCCCGGCGCGACGTAGACGAGCTGCACCCGCGGCGATTGCGCGAGCTTCCAGGCCAGCGCATGTTCACGGCCGCCGGAACCGACGACGAGTAACTTCATTTGAATCCCCGAATTTTGACCAAAAGCGGCTTCAGTAAAGACGATCAGCGCCTGCGCGTCTCGCTCGCGGCCGCACGGCAAGCAGGCGGATGGAGGCGGCTCGCGCTGACTGCTGCTGCGTCACGCGCCTTCTTCGCCGGATTGCTCCGGTGTCCTCGACCGGAGCCGAAAGCCGTTCGGCACCCCTGCCTCGGGCTTATTCCTCGTCGATGACGGCGTTGGTGTAGACCTGCTGCACGTCGTCGAGATTCTCGAGCGCGTCGAGCAGCTTCTGCATCTTCGCGGCGGCGTCGCCGGCGAATTCCACCTCGGTCTGCGGCTTCATCGTCACTTCGGCGAGTTCGGCTTTGAAGCCCGCGGCTTCGAGCGCGTTCTTCACCTTCTGGAAATCGTTGGGCGGCGAGATCACTTCGATACTGCCGTCTTCATTCGTTACGACGTCGTCGGCGCCGGTTTCGAGCGCGGCGTCTATCAGCTTGTCTTCCGGCGTGCCGGGCGCGAACAGGAACTGGCCGACGTGATCGAACATGAACGACACCGAGCCGTCCGTGCCCATGTTGCCGCCGAATTTCGAGAAGGCGTGGCGCACCTCCGCGACGGTGCGGGTGCGGTTGTCGGTCATGGTGTCGACAATGATCGCCGCGCCGCTGATGCCGTAGCCTTCGTAACGGATTTCTTCGTAGTTCGCGCCATCCACGCCGCCGACGCCGCGCTGGATCGCGCGGTTGATGTTGTCTTTCGGCATGTTGGCGTCGTACGCCTTGTCGACGGCCAGGCGCAGGCGCGGGTTCGTGTCGATTTCACCGCTGCCCAGACGCGCCGCGACCTGAATTTCCTTGATGAGGCGCGTCCAGACCTTGCCTTTCTTCGCGTCGGCCGCGGCTTTCTTATGCTTGATGTTGGCCCATTTCGAATGACCCGCCATTACCTTTCTCCGTCGAGCGCGGGCTCAAGGCCGCCCCAAAAGTGTGCTGTGGTGATGTTGTGAAGCGAATGTGTCTGTGTCTGTTTTATGCGGCTGCTGGCTTGATCGGCGGCGATAGGGTGCCACGCGCGCAACGGGTTCGAACCCGGGCCGAACGCGATTCCAGACGCGATTAGGAACTGACTAAAATTTTATCATGGCTGCTGCTGCGAGCATCGGGGCGTGTGGGCCTCGCGTGCAGGAATATCGTCGGAAAGCATCCGAATCGCGACGAAATCCGGCCGAAATGCAGTAAATCGCGCACGGCGTTCCGGAAGCCTCGCCGCAAAAGCAAATCGCCGCATAATGAGCGCGGCGATTCGAACTTCGAGGCTATTGCGGAAAGGCGGTGCAGATCAGTTCTTCGTGCCGAACAGCCGATTGCCCGCATCGCCGAGGCCCGGCACGATATACGCGTGATTGTTCAGATGCGAATCCAGCGACGCCACATAAAGCTTCACGTCGGGATGCGCGTCCTGGAACACCTTCACGCCTTCGGGCGCGGCTACTAGCGCGACGAACACGATGTTCCCAGCCTGCAGTTGCGGCGCTTCATCACGTCGACGACATGCACGGCGGAGTAGGCGGCGACCATCGGATCGCACAGGATGAACATGCGGTCCTCCAGATCCGGCGGGAGGCGCACGAGATATTTGACCGGACGATGATCTTCTGCGCGATACACGCCGATATGTCCGATGCGTGCCGACGGAATCAGGTCGAGCAGGCCGTCCGACAGCCGACGCCCGCGCGCAGCCCCGGCACGATCGCGAGCTTCTATGCCGGTGATGACCGGCGCATCGATCTCGACGACCGGCGTGACGATCAACAATCTGCTGCCGGGTACGTTCGATACGGATCGCATCGCCGTGACCATGGAAGCGCAGGTGAAGGCGCAGAACATCAGCATCGAGGAAGTGCGCGCGCGGCGCGCGCAGAGCCTGCCGGCGGGCCGCTTCGGCAATGCGGAAGAATTCGGCAAGGCCTGCGCGTTTCTGTGCAGCGTGCATGCGGGTTACATCACCGGGCAGAACCTCCTGATCGACGGCGGTGCGTACCCGGGCACCTACTGATGAGCGCGCCGGCCATGACACCCCGCGTCGCGCTGATCGCGCACGACATGAAGAAGGACGACATCGTGAAGCTCGCCGGCGAGTTCGTCGAGACGCTCGCGCAATGCAGTCTGGTTGCGATCGGCACGACCGGCTCGCGCATCGCGGCGGCGCACGGGCTGACCGTCGAACGCAAGCTGTCCGGCCCGCACGGCGGCGATTTGCAGATCGGCGCGGAGCTGGCGGAAGGCCGCGTGAATGTCGTGATCTTCCTGCGCGATCCGATGACGTCGCGCAGCCTCACGAAGAACCCGACATCAACGCACTCGTGCGCGCGTGCGACATGCACAACGTGCCGTGCGCGACCAACATCGCGACGGCGTGTATGATTCTCGACGATCTGCGTCTGCGCTTTGCGCGGGCTTCCTGACTAACAGGATAGGAGATGAACGAGCGATGACCAAGGCAATCGGTTTCGACAAGACCGGTGGCCCGGAAATGATGAAGTGGGTCGACGTGAACGTGGGCGAGCCGGGCAAGAGCGAGATCCGCGTGAAGCATCATGCGGTGGGGCTCAATTTCATCGACGTGTATTTCCGCACCTGCCTCTATCCGATGCGGCTGCCCGGCGGTCTCGGCATGGAAGGCGCGGGCGAAGTGACGGCGGTGGGCGAGGGGGCGTCACGCAGTTCAAGCCGGGCGATCGCGTGGCGTATGCAGAAGAGTGCGTGATGTATGTCCGCGGACTATGTTGTGAAGCTGCCGGATTCGATCGGCTATGAGACGCCGCATCAATCATGCTGCAGGGCCTCACCGCGCAATATCATATCTATTGCGCCGGACGTATCGCGTGAAGGCGGGCGATACCATCGTCACCCATGCGGTGTGGCGGGCGGTGTCGGCATGCTGGCGTGTCAATGGGCGAAGGCGCTCGGCGCGACCGTGATCGGCACCGTCGGTTCGGACGAGAAAGCCGAACTCGCGAAGGCGCACGGCTGCGACTATCCGATCGTCTATACGCGCGAGAACTTCACGCAGCGCGTGCGCGGGATTACCAACGGCGCGGGCGTGCCAGTGGTCTACGATTCGATCGGCAAGGACACGTATATATCGGCCTCGTTCGATTGTCTCGCGCCGCTGGGTCTGTTCGTGAGCTTCGGCAATTCATCGGGACCGATTCCGCCGATCGATTCGTCCGAGCTCGCGGGACGCGGCTCGCTGTACTTCACGCAGCCTACGCTGTTCAGCTATATCGCCAAGCGTGGCGATCTCGATACGATGGCGGCGGAGTTTGTTCGAGGTCGTATCGTCGGGCAAGGTGAAGACGAACGTGCGGCAGCGATATGCGCTGTCCGATGCGGCGAAGGCGCATGGAAGCGTGCAAGACGACCGGCTCGACCGTACTGTTGCCGTAACGGCATCGCAGGACGGTTCGTAATGACCACACACAAAAAAATGAACAGCCGTCCTTTACCGTCGTCCTCATCGAAGACGAAAAGCAGATTCGCCGCTTCGTGCGCGTGTCGCTAGAAGCGCAGGGCATGACCGTGCACGAAGCGGAAACCGGCCGAAGGGTCTGGTCGAAGCGGCCACGCGCAAGCCCGATCTCGTCATCGTCGATCTCGGTTTGCCGGACACCGACGGCATCGACGTCATCCGCGAACTGCGCGGCTGGACCGAGTTGCCAATCCTTGTGCTGTCGGCACGCACGCAGGAAGAAGAGAAGGTCGCCGCGCTCGATGCGCGGACGATTATCTGACCAAGCCCTTCGGCGTATCCGAACTGATGGCGCGGATTCGCGCGCATCTGCGCCGGCGCAATCAGGCGACGGCGAGCGAAACGCATGTCGTGACTTTCGGCGATGTGACGGTGGATCTGTCACTGCGCCACGTGATGCGCAAGCGGCGAGAACGTGCATCTGACGCCGATCGAATTAGTGTTCATCGCGTTCGCTCCTCCCTGTCGGTGGCGAGGATGAGACACGGTAAGCGACTTTTTCGATGCATGCCATGAGGGCTAATGCGCGTCATGCATCTGCTGCGGCGCAAAAGCTGAAACGCGCCATGTGGCGAGTTTCGATTGCTTTCGACTTACTCCGTCGCGTTCACTGGCCGCGAGCTGCCGCTGCGCTGCGCCTTCGACCACACGCGAATGCGGTCCATAACAGATAAACGACCGGCGTCGTATAGAGCGTGAGCATCTGACTCACAATCAAACCGCCCACGATCGCAATGCCGAGCGGCGCGCGCATCTCCGAGCCTTCGCTGGTGCCGAACGCGAGCGGCAGCGCGCCGAGCAGGGCGGCGGCGGTCGTGATTATGATCGGACGGAAGCGCAAGGAGACAGGCTTCCTCGATGGCGTCGCACGACGATTTCGCGCCATGCCGCGTCGCCTCGATGGCGAAGTCCACCATCATGATCGCATTCTTCTTCACGATGCCGATCAGCAGAATCACCGCGATAAACGCGATGATGCTGAACTCCGTCTTGAACAGCAGCAGCGCGAGCAGCGCGCCGATGTCCGCGGACGGCAGCGTCGACAGAATCGTGATCGGATGGATGTAGCTCTCGTACAGAATGCCCAGCACGATATGCCACGAGCGCCGCCGCGATCAGGATCGGCAGCGAAGCCGTCGACTGCTGGAACGCCTGCGCCGTGCCCTGAAAGCTGCCGTGAATGGTCTGTGCCGATCTCAGCCATCGTCTGATAGGTCGCAGCGGTCGCATCCGACAGCGACTTGCCGGGCGGCAGGTTGAACGAGATGGTCGACGCAACGAACTGGCTTTGGTGATTCACCGACAGCGGCGTGTTGTCCGGCCCGAACTTGGCGATAGCGGAGAGCGGGACCATGCATGGTTTCCTTCGACGTGGACACCGCCGCGCCCGCCGACGAACTGCTCTTGCCGCTCGCCGCGATCGCGTTGGTCGCGGAGTTCTTCACGGCGGCGAGCGCGAGCGACGCGGTGGTTTCGTTCGCGCTTGCCGCGGCGGTGGCGGAAGTCGACGCTGTGCTGGTGGCCCCGATGTCGTAGTCGATTGCATCGAGGCCGAGCCGCTCGCCGTGCCGCCCGACGTGCTGATCCACACCTGCTTGAGCATCTCCGGGTCTTGCCAGTACTTCGGCGCCAGCTCCATGATGACGACGTGATATTGCGACAGCGGGTTGTAGATGGGTCGAGACCTGACGCTGGCCGAAAGCATCGTAGAGCGTATTGTCGATCTGCGCGGGCTTGATGTTCAGCCGCGCGGTGGTCCGCGATCGAACGTGACCATTGCCTCCAGACCGCCTTGCTGCTGGTCGGAGTTGACATCGGCGAGTTCGGGACGCTTTTGCAGCGCGTCGGTGAGAATCGGCCCCCACTTGTAGAGGTCGGATGTAGTGTCGGACAGCAGCGTGAACTGATACTGCGCGATTGATTGCCGCCCGCCCACGCGAATATCCTGCACTGCCTGCAGGAAGGTGCGCGCGCCCGCGACATCACCGAGCAGCTTGCGCAGCCGGTTGATGACCGCATCGGCGGACACCTTGCGCTCGCTCTTCGGCTTGAGCGAAATGAACATGAAGCCCGAATTGGTCGAGCGTGCGCCCGTGAAGCCCGCGACGCTGTTCACGGCCGGGTCCTCTTCGACGATTTTCACCATCTCCGAGAACTTGACCTTCATCGCCTGAAACGATGTGCTCTGATCCGCCTGAATGCCGCCGATGATGCGCCCCGTGTCCTGCTGCGGGAAAAAGCCCTTAGGCACGATGATGTAGAGATAGCCGTTGAGCGCGACGGTCCCGATCAGCGACAGAAGAATCAACAGCGGATGGCGCAGCGACCAGCCGAGCGTGCGCGCGTAACCGTTCTGCAGGCGCTGGAACTGGCGTTCGAGCCACTTCGCGACGCGGCTTTCCTCGCGCTTGTCGTGCGGCTCTTCAAGCAGGCGCGAGCACATCATCGGCGTGACGGTGAGCGAGACGACCAGCGACACGGCAATCGCCAGCGACAGCGTCAGCGCGAACTCGCGGAACAGCCGCCCGATGATGCCGGCCATCAGCAGGATCGGCAGGAACACGGCGACGAGCGAGATGCTCATCGATACCACGGTGAAGCGCACTTCGCGCGCGCCGAGCAGCGCAGCCTGCATGCGCGGCACGCCGTTTTCGACATGCCGCGAGATGTTTTCCAGCATAACGATGGCGTCGTCGACGACGAAGCCCGTCGCGATGGTCAGCGCCTGCTGCAACACGGTCGCGGCGGAATCGTAAAGCGAGCTGGCCGTGCGCGTAGGCGATGACAGCGCGAGCACGAGAATCGGCACGTCGGCAGGATTGACCGATAGGTCGGATTCTGCCGCAGCGCGGTCGGCATCGGCGCGCGCCGCGTTGATCGCGGCCTGCACGGGCGCGCGCGGCGCCGTCGATGTCGCGATTCAGGCCGAACTGCAACACGATGCGCGTCGAACCGACCGAGCTCATCGAGGTCATCTCGCTGACATCGGCGATGGTGCCCAGATGCCGCTCCAACGGACTCGCCACGCTGGTCGCCACGGTTTCGGGACTGGCGCCCGGCAGGCTCGCCTGCACGGAAATGGTCGGGAAATCGACCTGCGGCAAGGGTGCCACCGGCAGCCGCACGAACGCGAACATGCCGGCAAGCGCGATGCCGATCGCGAGCAGCGTCGTGGCGACGGGACGGCTGATAAAGAGGCGCGACATGTTCATCGCTCAACCCTCGTCACGCGCGGGCCGCGATGAATTGAAGTGGTGACCGAAGCGCGCGCAGCCTGCGCCCGAGCGATTCGAAGCCAAGATAGATCACCGGCGTCGTGAACAGCGTGAGCAACTGCGACACGACCAGACCGCCGACGATCGCGATACCGAGCGGCCGGCGCCGCTCGGAGCCTGCGCCCCAGCCGAGCATCAGCGGCATGCGCCGAGTAGCGCGGCCATGGTCGTCATCAAAATCGGGCGGAAGCGCAAGAGACACGCCTGAAAGATCGCCTCGCGCGGCGACTTGCCGCCTTCGCGTTCGGCTTCGAGCGCGAAGTCGATCATCATGATCGCGTTCTTCTTCACGATACCGATCAAAAGCACGATGCCAATGATGTCCAGATCGTTGCCGGTGATCATCAGCGAGAACAGCGCGCCGACACCCGCGGATGGCAATGTCGAAAGAATCGTGATCGGATGGATGAAGCTCTCGTACAGCACGCCGAGCACGATATACATCGTGACGATGGCCGCGAGAATCAAGAACAGTTCGTTCGACAAGGACGACTGGAACGCCAGCGTCGCGCCCTGGAAGCGAATCTGGAACGAGGCCGGCAGCGCGATATCGTTCTTCGCCTGTTCGATGGCCTTCACTGCCGCGCCGAGCGACGCGCCCTTCGCGAGGTTGAAGGACACGGTTGTCGCCGGGAACTGGCCGAGGTGCGTGACGAGCAGCGGCGTGCTCATGGAAGGTCGCGATGGACGACAGTGGCACCTGTCCGTTCGACGCGGTGGACGAAGGCAGGTAGATGCCGTTCAGGATGTCGCTGTAATGAGCATCGGACGGCTCGGATTCGAGAATCACGCGGTACTGGTTCGACTGCGTGAAGATCGTCGAGATGATGCGTTGGCCGTACGCGTCGTACAGCGCATTGTCGACCGACCGTTGCGGGCGTGATGCCGAAACGTGCGGCCGTCGGCCGGTCGATTTCGATGTACACCGACTGCCCGTTCTGCTGCAGATCGGTCGCGACGTCGGTCAGGATATCCGTGTGTTGCAGGCGCTCGATCAGCTTCGGCACCCATTCCGCGAACTCGGACGGATTCGGGTCCGTCAGCATGAACTGATACTGCGTCGGACTGACAGTGGAATCGATCGTCAGATCCTGCACCGGCTGCATATAGAGCTTGATGTCGGGAATATTCGCGACTTCGCTTTGAATCGTGCGGATGATTTCGGTCGATGTATTGCTGCGATCATCGCGCGGCTTCAGGTTGATGAGCATGCGCCCGCTTTTCAGCGTGATATTGGTGCCGTCCACGCTGATGAACGACGTCAGGCTCTCGACGTCCGGGTTCTGCAGGATCTTTTTGGCGAGCGCCTGCTGCTGCTCGGCGACCGCCTGATACGCCGCCGCCTGCGGCGCCTGCGTGATCGCCTGAATTACGCCCGTATCTTGCGTCGGGAAAAAGCCCTTCGGAATGTAGATGTATAGCAGGGCGGTGCAGATCAGCGTGAGCACAACACGAGCAAGGTCGACTGTTGCCGCGCTAGCACCCGGTCCAGCGCGACGGCATAACGGCCGATCACCCAGTCGATGAACTGATGGGTGCGCGCCTCGAAACGCCGGCTCTCGACTGGCGGCGTGTGACGCAGGAGCTTGGCGCACATCATCGGCACGAGCGTGAGTGAAACGATCGCCGAAATCACGATGGTCACCGCCAGCGTAATGGCGAACTCGTGGAACAGCCGCCCGACCACATCGCCCATGAAGAGCAGCGGAATCAGCACCGCGATGAGCGAGACCGTTAGCGAGATGATGGTGAAGCAGATCTGCTTCGAGCCCTTCAGCGCGGCTTCGAGCGGCGGCTCGCCTTCCTCGACGTAGCGCGCGGTGTTCTCGATCATCACGATGGCGTCATCGACGACGAAGCCGGTCGCGATGGTCAGCGCCATCAGCGAGAGATTGTCAAGCGAGAAGCCGCACAGATACATGACCGCCAGCGTGCCGACCAGCGAGAGCGGCACCGACAGGCTCGGGATGATGGTCGCGTAGACGTTGGCGAGGAACAGATAGATCACCAGCACGACCAGCACCACGGACAGCACGAGTTCGAACTGCACGTCGCGCACGGACGCGCGGATGGTGG
This sequence comes from Caballeronia sp. BR6202001591004, assembly GCA_029439525.1. Classification (GTDB taxonomy): domain Bacteria; phylum Pseudomonadota; class Gammaproteobacteria; order Burkholderiales; family Burkholderiaceae; genus Caballeronia. The sequence goes on along the minus strand of JAQFVJ010000024.1, from coordinate 1,552 downwards.
TGGTCCGGTCCGTGACGATGCGGACGTCGAGCGCGGCGGGCAGCGATTGCTGCAGCAACGGCAACAGCTTCTTGATGTCGTCCACGACCGCGATCACGTTCGCGCCCGGCTGACGCTGCACGTTCAGGATTATCGCCGGCGTCGAATCGACCCACGCGCCGAGCTTGGTGTTCTCCGGGCCCTGAACGATGGACACCACGTTCGTCAGCATCACCGGCCGGCCGTTGCAATACGCGACGACCGCGCTCTTGTAGGCATCGGCGTCGGTGAGCTGATCGTTCGCGTTGATTGTGTAGGCGTGCGACGGGCCGTCGAAATTGCCCTTCGGCGTGTTGACGTTGAGGTTGGAAATGGTCGTGCGCAGATCGTCGATATTGAGCCCGTACGACGCCAGCGCGCGCGTGTTCGCCTGAATGCGCACGGCGGGGCGATTGCTGCCGCTGACGGACACTCGGCCCACACCCGCCACCTGCGAGATCTTCTGCGCGAGACGCGTGTCGGCCAGGTCCTGCACTTGCGTGAGCGGCAGCGTTTTCGAGCTGATGGCGAGCGTCATGATCGGCGCGTCGGCGGGATTCACCTTCGCGTAGATCGGCGGCGCGGGCAGGTCGGACGGAAGCAGATTGCCCGCTGCGTTGATCGCGGCCTGCACTTCCTGCTCGGCGATATCGAGCGGCAAATCGAGCGAAAATTGCAAGGTAGGTAATGACGGATGCGCCCGCCGAGCTCTGTGACGACATCTGGTTCAGGCTCGCCATCTGCCCGAACTGCTTTTCGAGCGGCGCCGTGACGGACGACGTCATCACATCTGGCGACGCGCCCGGATAAAACGTCTGCACCTGGATGGTCGGGTAATCGACCGCGGGCAGCGCGGACAGCGGCAGAAAGCGCAGCGCGACCAGGCCGACCAGCATGATCGCCGCCATCAGGAGCGCCGTGCCGACCGGCCGCAGAATGAAGATGCGAGAGGGGTTCATGCGTTCGACTCAGGCGTCACTGCGCTGCGGATTGCTTGTGGCGATGGCCGCCGTGAGGCGCGCCCGACGCCGACGATGCCGATGTCGCCGATGCCGGCGCAATCCCCGAGCGCCCGACGCACCCGAAGCCATCTTGGGCTTGTCGGCCGGAATCGTGATTTTCGCGCCTTCCTTCAAGCGGTCAGAGCCGTCGATCACCACGCGCTCGCCCACCTGCAGGCCGGATTTGATGCTGGTGTGCTCCATCGATGGGACCGCGTTTCACGAGGCGAACCGTCACCGTGTCGTCCGGCTTCACGACGTACACGAACGCGCCCTGCGAGCCGTTGAACACCGCCGAGGTCGGCACGATGGTCGCCTGCTTGGACATCGACGAGCAGCTTGGTGTTCACGAACTGATTAGGAAATAGCCCGAGGCCCTTGTAAGGTGCCGCGCAGCGGTAGTCGTGTCGATCTGGTTGTCGACCGTTTCGAGAAAGCCGGATTCGAGCGCGGTGGTGTTGGCGCGATCGTACGTAGTGACGGACATTTTCGTGCCCGCGTGCAGTGGCTTGAGGATCGCGCTCAGATTGTCT
>JAQFVJ010000023.1 GCA_029439525.1 Caballeronia sp. BR6202001591004 | reverse complement strand
TGCACGACATCCGCGAGCACAACAAAAATCCGAAGCCGATCAAGTGGAAGTATGACGATCCTTCGCCTCGGATCTACCCGGTGCCAAATCAATCACGCAGTCGACTAGTACGAGGACACGCTTGGTGCACTCCTTCGAAAGGATGCCGACCAGATCTGCAACATATTTTTCGACGCCACCGGCGAGCAAAAATGGGGTGCACACTATTTTCCTGTGGCTTGGTCGCTACCGCGTGGTAGGTGCTCTTCGGTGCGATCCCGGATCGGGCCATGAGATCAGGAGCATCGAATTCGCGAATCGACGCGATGCAAAATGCGCCGGAGCCAGTACAGTGCTCTCAAACTGCGCTTGATTCATGATCTGTCGAACCGCGCGGACGATCCAAGGCACTTTGTCCTGAATGCGACGCTGACACCACGCCATACAAACTTGTCCCAATACACATCGACTACGCGTTTCGCAGCGGCGCCAATTACGACACCGACATGCGGCGAGAGAAGACCCTGCCTTCAAGAACCCCATATTCCAGCCAGTATTCGAGTGGGTCCGCACCGGCTCTCTTTATATCGGGGTAAGTCTTGAGGTAATTCTTTCTGTCGAAGTGCTGCTCGAGAAAATCGATAAATTCGATCTCTGTTGAACTAGCCGTCAGCCTCGCCGTCGATTCTCGATAATGATCCTCAAATGCCAGATGACCAGATTCAGAGCTCTTTTCGCTGATGACGATAGTTTGTTTTTCCAGACAAAGCATCGTCTGAGAGGCGTTTCTCCAAGGGGCTTTTCGCGTCTGTCCAACATCTGGACGTGAAGATGACGCGCGAGGGGACGTCCTTCTAAACACCATGCTTCAACCAGTGGTAATTGGGGTCAGCGTCCGCTGCCGCCACATCCGGATTGGAAGCGACGTACGCCACGAACGTTTTTCTTCTTGCGGCGTCTCGATAAAAGAGCGCTTCAACCGTGTTGTCGTCGATGCAGGTCCTAGCAGTCCCGACACGATTCGCTTGATCTTGCGTCTAGGCGCTAATGCTGATACGATCACTCTTTTTCTCTTCGCTGTTCTCGTTTCTATCCAACTTTGGCGCACCGGTGCACCAATAGTGGCGCGCGAAATTTAGCAAATTTCCAAATATTTTTTGTCGGAACCTGCGGCAGGTCGGTAGCTTTTCCTGTAGTCACGAGTGACCGTGTAGCGCCGCGCGATAGCTCAGGTTCGCGCCTTTGATAGCTGGAGGCGTCCATTCGGGCGACGCGTGAGACTCGGATGCCGGCTTACTTCGGCGAATCGTCGATTGTCCCGACACGTTTAATTCTTTGAGTACCAACATCTCAGCCTTTCAAAACGGGCTGTGCCTATCTCGCATGTGCGCGAGCCGCGATTCCCGCACAGTTCTCGATCGTGCTCATCCATCAGCGCAGCCAGTTGCGTGAGTCCCGGGCGGGCGTGCTGCACCTCCGAATAAAAAGAGCGCCTTAAGTCGGCCAATGTCGGGGGGAGGCGCTTCGACCACAGTTCACGCAATTGTTCGAGACTCGGGGGATCTGGAGCAAGTGGTTTCATGACGTGCCCATACTGTTATGGATGTACAGTGTAACGCGTGCGTGATCCAGTGTCGTTTTCGTTCCGCAAAAAAAGATGGCACTAACCTGGAGGAGCGTCTCAAGGCATCAAATTCGAGATGTTTGAGGAATTAAAAGAATCGCAACAGTATGTTTTTTTTAGGTGGTTTTGTGCGGGCTTCAAACCCGATTGGGGATGTCCTACATTTCCAGGTCGGTTCGATTCCGGTTGCCCTCCGCCATCCTCGAACCGATGCGTGACAACGGCGTCGTTGGCTCCGGCCTCGATCCACCGCGACGACGATCTTCCCGACCTGCTCATTCCGCGTTACTTGCACTTGTCAAGCTTCGCGATGACCGTCGCAAGGCCCTTGCGACGCGCAATTATTGCCAACCAGCGACTACTTCTGACGGAACCGTATGCCGACACTTCGGTATGGAGATTCCACGTTTACTCGCATTGACGAGAATAAACGCCCGACAAGACGTGCGATCGGTAAATTATTTCGTATGGGTTTATTAAAACGTACTAGGAAATTAATGGTTAAGTAAGTACAGACCTTGAATGCCGCGAAGCGCTTACGCGGGCCGATGCGCGCCATGCGTGCTCTTGCGCATCGCATGATCGTGTCAACAAGAAGGTACAGAGTGCCCAAACGATACTTCGCAATACTTATAGTATATTTTTCTAGTCACTCAGATGCAAGATCCAATCGATACCGGCTTCGAAGCGCTTCTGGAGAAGATGGGCGAGGGAGTTGTGCGTGCCCGGCTAACCGCGAACGAGTGGGGCGCGCTAGGGTTTCAAGTGCTCATCTGGTTTCACCGCCCGGAACAGCAAGCGGCGATGCCCGCTCAACAGGACGCGCATGAAATCCACGCCTTGAAGGATCAAATCGTTCACCGATCGTGACCGCTGTGCGTGCGTTCTTTTCGTCGACCAGCAGAACCGGTTGGCTTCATCGCCAGTAACGGCGCTCGGTCGCACGTCTTTACTCGAGAAAGAACATGCACCGCAATCACCCCCAACCGAGAAATCCCGTAGAAAACACCGTCGTCACGGAAAGCATTCAGAAGGGGACATTTTTCTATACTCCTTGACATTCCGCCGCCCACGGCATCACCCATGTTCAGGAGACTCCGATGCCGCTCAGCGCAGCACCGTTTGCCTGTGCGCTCATATGCGCCATCGCGCTATGCGCGGCGCAGGCGGCACACGCGCCGCCGATCCGGCTGATGACCGGCGGCGCGGCCAAGCTGATTTACTTACCCGTGATGCTCGCGGACCAGCTCGGCTACTTCCGCGAGGAAGGGCTCGACGTGCACATCCTGTCCTCGCCCGCGGGCATCGACACCTCCACCGAACTCGTCGCAGGCGCGATCCAGAGCGCGGTCGGCTACTACGATCACACCATCGGCTTGCAGAGTCGCAGCATGGATGTGCAATCCGTGATCGTGCTGGGTCAGTCGGCGGGACTCATCGAACTCGCGCACAGCACGAGCGACACGCAAACGATGGCCGATGCAAAAGGCCGCCGATTCGGCGTGACCGGTTTGGGCTGATCAACCTACTCGCTCACGCACTATCTCGCCACGCGCGCGGGCGTGCCGCCCGACGCCTACACCGTGGTCCCGCTTGCAACCGAAGCATCGTTCGAGCAGGCGCTGTCCAAAGGCGACATCGATGCGGGCATGACTGAAAAACTGAAGAGAGCCCAGCGCCACGCGACTCTTGTCGCGCGGCGTGGCACGACCGCTGGTCGATCTGCGCAGCACGCGTCGGACACCCTCGCGCAATTGGGCGGCTCATACGTGGGCGCGTGCCCCTCTACATGCGTCGCGAATGGATCGACGCACACCCCGACGAAACCCGCGCGTCTCGTGCGTGCGCGCTGCGTTGCGCTTCATCCAGACGCACAGCGAACACGACATCGAAGCGGCGATGCCGGCATCGCTCAAGGGCGGCGGTCTGTCCATCTATCGTATCGCCGTGCGCTTTCGGTGATAAAGCCGGCCTTCTCGCCGACGGGACACATGCCGGCCGATGCGCCATCGACCGTGCTGGCGACGCTCGCCGCCGTCGATCCCGACGTCTCGCGGCGGCATGTCGATCTCGCGGGCACCTGGACCGACCGCTTAGTCACCGACGCGCAATGACGCGTCACGCGCAACGCACACCCCAAGGAGGAGACATGCTCATGCGAGCCATCCAGATCCATGAATACGGTGGACCCGAGGTCCTGCGACGCGTCGATATCGACGTGCCGAGGCCGGGTCCGGGCGAAGTGCTGGTGCGTGTCGTCGCGGCGGGCATCAACTTCCATGGACGTGCACACGCGGCAGGACAAGTATCGCGATTCACGCACCTATCCCGTGCGCATTCCGTGCACGCTCGGCAGAAGGCGCGGGTGAAGTGGTCGAAGTCGGCGCGGGCGTGACGTCGTGCCGCGCGGGCCATCGCGTCGCGTGGTGCATCTCGTGGGGCGCGTATGCGGACTACGCGATCGTGCCGGCCGCGCGTATCGCGCGCATCCCGGACGACATTCCCTACGACATCGCCGCGGTGGCGATCTTTCAGGGCTCGACAGCGCACTATTTGCTCGAGGACGTAGCAAAGCTCGCAGCAGGCATGACGTATCTCGTGCACGCGGCGTCCGGCGGCATCGGCTAGTTGCTGGTGCAGATGGCGAAGCGTCGCGGCGTCGAAGTATTCGCGACGACCAGCACGCCCGACAAGGCGGCGATTGCGTGCGCACGCGGCGCGGACCATGTGCTGCTCTACGAGAACGGCGCTTTCGCGGATCGCATTCGTGAACTGACGGACGGTCGCGGCGTCGACGTCGTATTCGATGCGGTCGGCAAGACGACCCTTGCGCGACAATTTCCGCGCGACGCGCGTGCGCGGTCTTGTCGTCAATTACGGCTCGGTGACGGGTCCGATGCGCGACCTCGATCCGTACGAACTCGGCGAAGCAGGCTCGCTGTTTCTGACGCGCCCGCGCCTCGCCGATCATCTCGCCGATGGCGCCACCGTGCAGCATCGCGCCGACGACGTGTTCGTCGCGATCGCGCAAGGCGCATTGCGCGTCGAGACCAACGGCCGCTAAAGGCCGTGATGGACAATCGGTCAGCCCCTAGCAATCGCATCGAATCATTTTTTTGTCCGGCGAAGGCTCCGTGCATCGCCAGTGACGCAACTCGTCCTTCAGCCCTAAGAGGACCTTCACGAAAACCGAAATTCAAAGTCGTTCCGAATCGCCGTTTCGCGCGGCGTTCCGCGTGGTCAGCGGCAATTTTCTGGAGATGTACGACTTCACCGTCTACGCCTATTACGCGAGCGCCATCGCACACACGTTCTTTCCGGCCGAAAACGAATTCGTCTCGCTGTTGCTCCCGCTCTCGGTGTTCGGCGCGGGCTTCGTGATGCGTCCGTCGGCGCGCTCGTGCTCGGCGCCTATGTCGATCGCCACGGCCGGCGCAAAGGGCTGATCCTGTCGCTCACGCTGATGGCCATCGGCACCGCGTGCGTGGCGTTCGTGCCGGGCTATGCGTCGATCGGTATCGCGGTGCCTGTGATCGTGTTGCTCGGACGCCTGTTGCAGAGCTTTTCGGCGGGCGTCGAACTGGGCGGCGTGTGGGTCTATCTCGCAGAAATCGCGACACCCGGCAGGCGCGGTTTCTCCTGCTCGTGGCAATCAGGTAGCCAGCAGGTCGCGGTGATTTTCGCGGCATCGCTCGGCGTGCTGCTCAATCAGCTTCTGATGCTCGCGCAGGCGGAAGCGGCCGATTACACCGCGTTCGAAGGCGAGGCCGTGGATTTGCAGGCCGTTATCACGCGCGCCGTCGAAAAGCTCGCGCTGGTGGCGAGCCGTCGCGATATCGAACTGTGGCCGTGTCGTTCGATAACGGGCTCGTCGTGACGGGCAGCGAGCCGCTGCTGGCGGCCGTCGTGTCGAATCTCGTCGATAACGCCATACGGTATTCGCCCAGAGGCACACGTGTGACCGTCGAAGGAAGTCGACGCGAGCGTTCTCGTCGATGTCATCGACGAAGGTCCGGGTATTCCGCCAGCCTTGCGCGAGCGTGTGTTCGAAGCGTTTTTCCGTGCATCGGGGAAGAGGGCAGCGGGCTCGGACTCACGATCGCGCGCGAGATCGTGCGGGCGCATGGCGGGACGATTGTTATCGGTAACGCAGAGGCGGGACGCTGCACAAAAATCAGGCTTTCTTTCAACGCGATGACGGGTTGAGCACTGGCTTGTGTCCGGTGAAAAAGACGCTGTAGAAACAGCGCCTTTTTCTCCACGCTATTCGTCGTCCCTCGAACCCAGCACGCCGCCCGGACCAGCCGGATCCGGATTGCCGAAGCGCGGCAACGCGCCGTCCTGTCGAGCGTGACGAAGTTCGTCTTCCACCTGCTTTCGCGTTTTCGGTCCGCTCTTCGTCGCGCGACCGGAGGCGTGTCGGTGGCCTTGGGTTGTTCGATTTGCGCGGGCTTAGGCGGCGATGGCTCTGCGTCACGCGCTTCATCGGCAACGCGAGGCGGCGACGGCGGAGCGTTCGAAGCGGCTTCGACGGGAACAGTCGCAATAAAAACTGCCGGAGCCGCCTCTTGTGTTGCGTTGCCGCTGCGCTTGTGACTGGCATGCGCCGTCACCGTTCGCTCGACGCCATGCCTTCTCGCATACGATCGAGTTTCACGCTCCGCTGGCTTCGCCGCTTCCTTTAATTGAAGCCGACGTCCCGTGGACGGCACATCGGCGCTGCTTGCCGATTCGACCGCACTCGCGACCGGCGGCATCGTCACCGGTTTCGCTTCTTCACCGTGCACGGCGCCTGTCACGACAGATCCACGCTGAAGCGATGACCACGATCCCGCATCCGTCGCCGCATGCTTGTCATGCCTCGCGACATCAGCGAAAAGCCGGCCACCACCAGCGCCAGGCCACAAAGTCCCACCACGATCGATCGTTGAGTCTAACCATCGGAGCATGACCTCGGTTCCGCTGCTATCTGTTTCTTTTCTTCCTAGTATGTGCCTTCAGGAATTGATACGAGATAACGAAGCTGCCCGATGCGCCAATTGCTAGCTGATATTCGACAAATCAGTCTCCGGGCTTACCCGCAAGCGCGATCCGCGCCTTTTCCTCCGGACTGCCCTCGACGTAGTATTTGTCTGCCCAATGCCGATTTGGCTGCAACGCGAGATGCACCTTCGCGGTCTTGTGCGTCTTCGCGGTGATCGCCAGCGCGCGTGCCCGGATAGTACTCGTACACAACCGCAAAAATTCGGCGATATAAAATCGCCGCGATGCGCGCGTCCCGTATCTCGAGCAGGTTCTCGTCGTTCTTATGCTTCGAGTTGTTGCTCATGTTGGCCGATCCCGTATACACGATCGAATGCGTGCCTTCAGCATCGGTCACGATGAACTTGTGATGAATGGTGACCGGCGGATACGGCGGACGCTGTTCGCCCGGAAAGAGCTGTATCTCGACATCGAAGCCTTCGGGCACGGTCGCGCTGGAAAAATAGCGGCCATCGACGACATCGTAATTCTTCTTGCTGCGGTGATACGATTCGATCGCCGCGAGCTGCGTCACGTTGAGCTTGTCGCCTTGCTTCTGCTTGTCCTCACCCGCTTGCGCGGCGTGCTCCGAGATCGCATTGCCGAACATCATCAGCCCCTTGTCGCCGGCGGCGAAGCACGCATCGCGCAAGGCCTGATCCGTCGGCGAAAACAGGCAGAAAAGCACGGAATGCTTCGCCTGTTGGATGGCTTGCACGATGGTGTCGATCTGCGTGCGCCTGTCGTCCGGCTCCGGCGAAAACGACGCCCGCACCGATGCGCTGCCGATTGCGATCGCATCGCTCCAGCCGGTCGACAGCTTCTTCGTCGCCGCCAGCGACGGATCGTTCGAGATCGCTTGCGCGCGGTTGTCGTAAAGCTGCGCGAGGGCCTGCGAATCGAGCAGATGCAGCACGTTCGCCTGCTCGGTCAGCCCTTCGGTCGTGAAGCCGGTGAGCACGCGTCCGGGCTTGCCGCGCGCATCGGGTGTATCGGTGACGATGAACTTGTCATGCATGATGTTCGTCACGCGGCGCGGATAAAAATCGACGAGCTTGCCGAGCTTGTCCACCACATCCTGATTCGACGTATCGCCGTTATGCGCGTCGTAGACGATGACCGTCGAGTGCGCGCCCTGTTTCTTCGCGAACTGCCCGAAGGCCGGAATGGCGCACAGGTCGTCGTTGAGGTGATAGATCGCGGACGCCGCGCGCGATGCGCCATCGAACGTGATGCCGAAGGTCGTCTCCATGTCGTTGGCGAACCATGTGCGCAGTTCGAGCGCCTTGGCGGGCGGCGGCGTCTTCGGATCGAGTCCCATCGCCGCGACCTTGTGCGTGAAGGCCTGCGAACTCACGACCGCGCGATTGAACCACGTGCCGATGCTATCTTCGATATGCACAGACAACACGATCCTGACCGGCGTCGCCTGCGATTCCAGCAGCTTCGGCGCGTCCTGCTGACGACAACGGGATATGCCGTGTAGGTGAACGGCTTCTCGCGATCCGGCTCGTCGATGCGCGCGTCCCACCACATGAACTTCTGGATCGGCGCGGTGTTCGACGGCGCATCGGGCTGGTCGGATTGGACCGGTCCCTTGAACGTCAGGCGATTGGGTAGCCAGCTTTCGGAAGCGCGCGTCTTGCCGTTCGCCGACCAGAATCCGGGCGAACGCCTGATCGCGAAGCCCAGGAAATCGTCACGGCTCTTGGCTTCGTCCCAGTTCAGCGCGAGCAGGACGAGCGTCGGTAACAAATACGCATGTATCTCGATGGCCATTCTTCCTCCAGAAAGAATGGCCGAATGGCCATCCTATGAGGATTGTGTGACAGAAGCAGCGGCGCGCACCTTAGATACGTTGCTGAAGAACCTGCTGCCTAAGATGCTCCGGGCTTATCCCATTTACCGGGAACTCCGCGAAACGCTCTTCGGTGACTTTCTTTTCGACCCGCACTGGACGCCGATATTTGCGGCCCCATTCCGTCGATGGCCGCGCGTACGGCTCGGCGCAGAAGCGCTCGAATTCGAGCCACGCATCTTCGTAGTTCGCGTGGCACGTGAGTTCGAAGTGCCTGCCCTCGGACGTGCACGACGCGATGCTCATGAATTGCCTGAGCAACGGGCAGCTTGTATGGCTCACGTAAGCGTCGGCATGGGTGCCGGTCCACTCGTTGGCGGCGATCTGCCGCCACGCGAGCAGCGTGGCCTCGGAGGTGTTGCAACGCGCGTTGCCTTCCAGAAGGGCGTTGGCTTCGCAGGCGGCCACCGAATATTCTTCCAGCGTCGAGAGCTTGATCCACGCGGCGCGCGCGAGCGTGTCGCTCACGCGACCGTCACCGTCGAGCGCGGCGTCGAAGGGCCTGGTGCCCACTTCGACATTCGGTTCGACTTTGAGCACCGCACCGTCCTCGTGCAGCAGCACGCCGAAGTCCGACACGACCATCGCGAGCCGGCACGCCCAGCGCAGGCTCATGTCGCGCCGCCACGCGTGTCGGACGTGCGGATCGCCGCGGCGACTTCCTCGCACGCGTCCGCCAGCCATCCGCCCTGTCCGATTACCTCGATCCGGCTCATCGTCAACCCTTAGCGCTGTCGTGAGGCGAGTAGATTAACGCGTAACAACAGTAGAGCGTGTCGTCCAACTTGTTCGATTGGACCGCTGCGCATTCATCTGATCTTGAGCGGGCGCGATGGCTTTATCGCGCGCGAAGGTCTGATCAGAAGCGATGCCATTCGCTCGGCCCGGATCCGAAATTAAATCAGATCAATCTCCAGGCAATCTTTTGGTTTCCCCAAGCGAGTTCGGATACGGCAATTTCGTTGCCTGTCGAAATCAAATATTTTCTGTTCTCTGCTTGAATGTACTAAAATTTAGGAATTTTAATGAAGGCGTCCGTGAGTGAGCGGATGCACCATGTTTTTCATCCCGCTTATTCAGGATTCAATATTCTGAGTAAGTCGATCAAGATACGGGTATCGTGGCGGGTCCTCCGTCCGTATTCGGGTCCACAGGCCTTTTTACTTACGAGGTGAGCATGATTCAAATCGATCGCAACGCACTGGCTCAATCCAATCTTGCAGGCGGCGCAAGCAAGACCAATTCCACTCCCTCGGGTGCCGATACGAAACCGCAAACCAGGCACGGTCAGTTCCCTGGTGACCTTCAACGGTCAGGTGGTGGTCAACGAGACCCATACGTTCTTGTCCTGAGCATCGTTTCTCGAGAATAAAGAAGGCGGAACGCACGATCGGTGCCTTTGAATCTGGTGTGCAGCACGATGGCTTTGACGATCGATGTCGCTAGAACGACGAGCATCATGAGCATCGTGATTTTGCCGATCAGCTCCCTCCATGAATTTCACCTGGCTTCAGTGGTTTGCGAATGAAACACTGTAGCGATCGGCCCGGTTAAAAACCACGCACAAATTAATTCAACGGAATGTCACGGCGATCCGACGGAGCTTTGCAGCATAAGGCTCGAAGCGCCGCCGGAATCATGTCGGGCGTCAGAACTCCAGCCACGCGTTGACGGACACGGTGCGCGGCTCGCCCGGCTGGATATAGTCGGCGTACTGGAATTCCCAATAGCGGCGATTGGTCAGATTGTCGATGGCCGGCGCACGCCGACGGTATAGCCCGCGACTTTCGTCGTATAGGTCGCGCCGATGTTGTAGATCATGTAGCCCGGCACGTTGAGATCGCCCCCGGACGCAGGTTTGTGTTGCCGGTGAACTTGGCATCCGCGCCGACCGTCAGACCCGACAGGCACCGCGTAATTCACATGCGCCGCCGCGACGAAGCCCGGTGCGCCCGCCACGCGATTGCCGTCGTAGGACGAACCCTTTTTGTACTTCGTCGCGGTTCACATCAGCTCGTCGCCGACGCTCCAGTCGCGCCGTGCCCGCTTCCGCACCCTGGAACACCGACTCGCCGTCTTCCACGAAGACGTTGTCGCCGTTCGCGTACTGCGCGCCGCGTTCGATGCGGAACAGCGCGGCTGTTGCGCTCCAGCGTTCGTTCTGAGTCTTCACGCCGACTTCGTACTGCTTGCTGCGTAGCGGATTGAGCACCGCGCCGGAATTCGCGTAGGTCGTGCTGACCACGTTGCCCGGTTCGAGCGATTCGACATAGCTCGCGTACAGCGTCGTGCCGGGCGTGAGCTTATACAGCAGCGCGACCGAAGGCGTCGCCCCGCCGTTCTTCGAATAGGTCGAAAGCGTCTCGCCGTCGATGCCGTAGCCGTGCTGCTCGTAGTTGGTGATACGCACGCCACCGAGCACCGACCAGCGCTGCGTCAGCGCGATGGTGTCGCTCGCGAACACGGCCTTCTGCACGATGTCGGCGTTGCGGTAAAGTGTAGAAGCCCGAGCTGTCGTAGCGGTTGACGTTCTGCTGATAGAGGTTGCGGTGCCGATCTGATCATAGAACGGGTTGGCGGTGTAATCGCTCGTCTGCTTCTGATACGATACGCCGAACACGAGCTGATGCTGCAACGGCCCGGTCTTTACGAAACCTTCGGCCATGATCTGGAACGCGTTCATCTGATGGCCTTCCTTGCCTTCGAAACGCGTGTCGTTGTAGTCGCCCGCCGGGTCGGTCAAATAAAACGTGCTCTCGTTGCGATAACGCGTGCTTTTGCTGAAGCTGTAGCCCGCGGAAACCGTCCAGTCCGGATTTATGTTGTAGCGCAATCCCGCCGTATAGAGCTGCAGATTGGTGTTCAGATGCTGATCCGGGGTGACAAGCGTGCTGCCGCCGCTCAGCGGCGTCGGTAATACCGTGCCGGTCAGATTCGCCGGCGAAATGGATGTGTTAATGCCCCGACGCATGCCGTTCCTCTACAAGTTGCACTACACGCTGCATCTGCCGATCGGCGGCGGCTTCGATATCGGCACGTGGCTGATCGGCATCGTCGGTATCGTGTGGTTTTTCGATAGAGGCATCGCGCTGATCCTGTCGTTCCTGAGCGTGAAGGCGTGGCGCAAGTCGTGCGCATTCCGTATCAAGTGGGGCGGCTATGCGCTGACCTTCGATCTGCATCGCTCGGGCGGCGTGTGGATCTGGGGCCTGCCATTGATGGTCGCACTGACGTCGGTATCGATGAATCTCGGCGAGCCGGTCGTGCGACCGGTGGTGTCGGCGTTCTCGAAACTGTCGCCATCCTTCCTCGACAACGCGGACCTCGTACGCCCCGCGCCGACAGGCAGCAGCGATGCAACGCACGAGCAGATTCTTGCCGCCGCGGTCCGCGATGCGCAGCGCGAAGGAATAGCCGCGCCAACGGGCGCGTTCTATTACGTGCCGCAAATGCCTGCCTACGGCGTGGGCTTTTTCGCGGCGGGCAACGAACACAGCGACGTGGGTCTCGGCAATGCCTGGCTGTACTACAACGGCCACACGGGCAAGCTCGCAGACGCATCGATTCCGGGCCGCGGATCGGCGGGCGATATCTTCATGCAGGCGCAGTTTCCGCTGCATTCGGGGCGCATCGCGGGCATGGCCGGGCGGATTTTGATCAGCGCGGTGGCCATCGCGGTCGCGGTGCTGAGCATCACGGGCTTGATGATCTGGCTGAGAAAGCGCGCGGCGCGCCGACGTCCGTCTACCGTGACGCCCGCTCGCGGCGCGGCGAGTACGCGCTGACCATCGCACGCACTCGCCGCGCGATTCGCTGAGCATTCCTTGAATTCGATGCAACACTTGAAAGTTTAGACGATTCGCCGACGTCAAAATCCTCGAATAAAGCAGCGACTGATCACGCGTCGGCAACCAATTGTTGCGCCGGTGCAAATCCCGCAATAATATAAATGATAAAGACTACGAAGCAGTTGACCTTCACGAATAACTCGAACGTGTTCGTGCAGGACAGCACGGAGAGGCATCGCGATGACATCGAAGTGTCGGTGTTCGGCGAGCCGGTCAAGGGCGTGCGCCTGATCGCGGGCGCGAGCTACATCCACGGCACTGAGGAAGATACGGGCAGCGCCGCGAGCGAAGGCAAAATGCCGATCGGCGTGCCGACCATGCTCTTCAACGTGAACGCGGAATACGATGTGCCTTTGCTGCAAGGGCTTACGCTGACGGCGTGGTCGATTCATACCGGGTCGCAGTATTTCAACACGACTAATACGCTGTCGATTCCGGCGTGGGGTCGTTTCGATCTCGGGTCGCGGTATGCGACGGTTGTGTTCGGCAAGCCGACGACTTTCCGCGCTAGTGTGCTTAATGTGGCTAATAAGTCGTATTGGGAATCCACTATTGGGGGTTATTTGACGCAGGGGGGCACCGCGGACGGTGTTGTTGTCGATGACCACGGATTTTTGATTTTTTTGTGGTTGAAGGCGCCTACTGCAATAACCACTAGAAAGCAGAGGCGCTTTGCGCGAAAAAAGCCCTTAAAAAAAGCGCCTCGTCGTAATCCATCATCAGCTTAGCACCGGTACGCGCAGCGCGAATAGTAGAAGCGGTCTCAGGCAGCAACTTGGCGAAATAAAACCGCGCAGTAGCCAGCTTGGCCCGATAAACCGCATCGCCGGAAGAAGCGTTATCGAGTGCAACCCTCGCCATCCGCGCCCAGAAGTAAGAAAACACCAAATGCCCGACAGTCCGCAAATAAGGCACGGCCGCAGCGCCAACCTCATCAGGATTCTGCATGGCCTGCATGCCGATTTCCATGGTGAGCTTCTGCACCTTCTTCCCTATATCGGGCCAGCGGATTGATGAACTCCTGCATCTCCGGCTTGACGCCGGCCTCGACGAACTCGGCCACGAGCTTGCCAAAGCGCTCCAACTTCGCGCCCATGTCACCAAGAATCTTGCGCCCGATCAGGTCAAGAGCCTGAGAATTCGTCCCCTCGTAGATCATGTTGATACGCGCATCGCGCACGTACTGCTCCATGCCCCATTCGGCGATGAACCCATGGCCGCCGTAAATCTGCATCGCCATGTTGGTGCCTTCGAAAGCGTTACCGGTCAGAAACGCCTTGATGACCGGCGTCAGGAGCGCGACGAAATCAGCCGCTTCACGACGCGTCGCCTCGTCCTCGTGCGACAACTCCTTGTCGATGTTCAACGCCGCCCAATAGGCAAACGCACGCCCTGCTTCGGCATAGGCCTTCTGGGTCAAGAGCATGCACCGCACATCCGGATGCACGATGATCAGGTCAGCCGCCTTCTCCGGCGCTTTCGGCCCGGTAAGCGAACGCATCTGCAAGCGCTCTTTCACATACACGAGCGAGTTCTGATAGGCGACTTCGGTCAGCCCCAGACCCTGCATGCCGACACCCAGACGCGCCGCGTTCACCATCACGAACATGGCGTTCAAGCCCCTTGTTCGGCTCGCCGACGAGCCAGCCCTTCGCGCCATCGAGGTTCATCACGCAAGTCGCGTTGCCGTGGATGCCCATCTTGTGCTCGATCGACCCGCACTGATGCCGTTGCGCTCGCCCACCGCGCCGCCCGCATCCGGCAGGAACTTCGGCACGGTGAAAAGCGAAATACCCTTCGTGCCGTTTGGCGCGCCGGGCTAACGGGCCAGCCACCAGATGGACGATGTTCTCGGCCATGTCGTGCTCGCCGCTCGAGATGAAGATCTTCGTGCCGGTGAGCGCGTAGGAGCCGTCGGAATACGGCTCGGCCTTCGTGCGCAGGATGCCGAGATCGATGCCGCATTGCGGCTCGGTCAGGCACATCGTGCCAGTCCACTCACCCGACACGAACTTCGGCAGCAGATACACGGACTTCTGCTCAGGCGTGCCATGCGCATGCAGGCATTCGTACGCGCCGTGCGACAGGCCGGGATACATCGTCCAGGCCTGATTCACGGAGTTGAGCATTTCGTACAGCGCATTGTTGACGAATGCGGGCAAGCCCTGATCGCCGTATTCGGGATCGCAGCCGAGCCCCGCCCAGCCCGCTTCGACATACTGCCGATAGGCGTCCCTGAAACCCGCGGGCGTCTTCACGCCGCCGCCTTCATACGTACAGCCATACGTGCAGCCTCCACGGTCACCGCTCTGGTTGAGCGGAAACACGACTTCGGAGCAGAACTTGCCGGCTGCCTCGAGCACCTGATTGATAGTGTCCGCGTCCAGCTCGGCGTGCTTCGGCATGTGCTTCAGTTCGGCTTCGACGTTCAGCAACTCGTGCAGAACGAACTGCATGTCGCGAATCGGGGCAGCGTACTGTCCCATTTGAGTCTTCTCCAGTTTCCTAAAGGCTTCGCGTCGCCCCGCCCCGATTCCGTGAGCGGCACTAACGACTGTCAGTGTGATGCGACGCCACTGTCGTTGCCGCCGGGCTCGCGCCAGTCGGGGCGCCGGTTTGCGCGCCTCCGTTCGAACCTGCCGTCTGATACGACGTGAAAATCTTCTCCAGCGCGTCCCGTGTCAGTTGCACCGCCTCCGGCAGATGCAGGAAACACGCGTCGTGATGTAGGCCGAGCGTAAAGCTGTCCAGCTCGAAGGGCATCAACGCCGGATCGGTGTCTTGCCTCAGAGGCCCCTCGTCCTTCGACTGGCGGATCGCGCACATCAGCGCATCGCGCCACATCGTGACGCTGTGCACCAACTGCTCGCGGACCGCGCTCGCCGCGCGATCGTCGTATTCCACGGCGCCGCTGATATAGATGCAGCCCGTGGTCACTTCCTGAATGCGCTTCTCCATCCAGCGATTCATCATCTCGCGCATGATGACGCGGCAGAGCAGACTGCGTGCCTCGCGCAAACTCGGGAAGAACACTTCCCCTCCTCGAACCGGCGGTGGTACTTCTTCACCACTTCGACCTGCAAATCCTCGCGCGATCCGAAATGCGCAAACACACCGCTTTTGCTCATCTGCATCCGTTCGGCTAAGACCGATCGTCAGCCCCTTTAGACCGTCATGGCTCGCCAACTCCAGCGCTGCGTCGAGAATCGCGGCCCGCGTCTGTTCGCCTTTTCGCATGATGTCCCTACCCGTTCTTATTTTTATTTATGTTACCCGGGAAATCGAGCGGCCGTTCTATTATTAATTGTGGCCGGCCACCTTTTGATATAAGGATTTTTTTAGAAATGCGTTTCGAATATGATCGATGGTGTCTATAGGATAAATCTCAACATTGATCCAGCCAATTGTCTCTTGTTGTCACGGGAAAACAGTTAGTGAACGCCTGGGTTCCCCCATTTCATAGGAGTTCGTTAGCTGAAGAGAAACGATCGGCGCGGATTCTTGCGTTGATGCAAAGGTTTTTAGTCATACTGTCCGATGGTGATCATCTTCATCATCAGCCGATAGGTGTGTAGGCGAACCAACTCAGCAGACGCTCCATGACAGGTCGCGTTTCGTAGTGTTGCTCGCTGATGCCATGCCCTTCGTCAAACGCCTGAAGAATGGCGTCGTGAAGCGCGCCAATCTCCGGATGCTTGACAAGCACCATGTTGGCTTCGTTGTTCAACACGAGGCTGAGCGCATCCAGATTCGACGAGCCGATGGTCGCCCAGTCGGAATTCACCACGGCGACCTTGCTGTGCAGGATGGTCTTTTCGTATTCGGCGATGCGCACGTCGTGCTTCAGCAGATTGCCGTAGAGAAACGGCGTGGCGTAGTCGAGCGCGACGAACTCCTTGCGCCCGATCACCAGCGACACGCGCACGCCGCAGCTTGCGGCCGGTCATGAAGTACGGATTGGCGAGCAGCACTCCGCGCTGGGCGTGCGCGATGGCGCGCAGATACACCTTCTCGATCGCGCGGCGGTTCAGCAGATTGTCGCGCGCGACGAACACGACGCACGGCTGATCGACCGCGTGAATTTCCCCGAGCCGCGCGCCGTGTGCCGAAGCGAGCGGCTGTGCGGCTTGTCGCCGGACGGCTGGCGCGGCTCCCGCCGAAGCGAATGCGCTGCCACTGCGTGTCGAAGGCTTCGCGCACGTCTTCGACGACCGGGCCGCGCGCTTCCATCGCGAAGTCCCAGCGCGGCATGGCGAGCTGCTCGCCGTTCTGGTCGAAATCGTCGACGATATTGATGCCACCGCAAAAGGCATAGACGCCATCGATCACCGCGAGCTTGCGGTGCTGCGCGACCAGCCTTGCGGCCCGAACAGCAGATGCGGGTTGTAGATGCGATGCTCGACGCCGCTTTCCTTCCACTGCACGAACATCGGCAAACGGCTGTTGGTGCCGATGCCATCGGTGATGACGCGCACCGTCACGCCACGCTGCGCCGCGCGGATCAGCGCATCGGAGACGGCGCGGCCGGCGTCGTCGTTGGCGAAGATATAGGTTTCGAGCGAGACGAATTTCTCCGCGTAATCGATGCGCTCGATCAGCGCCGGAAAGAACTCGATGCTGTATTTGAGCAGCCGAACGTGATTGCCCGACGTGAAGCAGAAGTGCAGCGGCCGGTGGCCGGGAAACAGCGCCTGATGCAGCAGTCGCTTGAAACTGCGTCGCGGACGCAGACCGATCATCGGCTGTGCGCCGCGAGGCGCTCGGGCAATTGCAGTATAGCTTCCCGGTTCGACCACGAGAGCCACTGTTCAGCGGCTTCGCGGAACGGCAGCCAGCGGTGTGCGGTGTGTTCGCGGGGCGCGAGCGACACTTCCGGACAATGCAGCACCAGCAGACTGAACTGGTGTTCGGTATTGCGCGACACGCCTTCGGCATAGCGATGCCGCCACTGCGGATAAATGTCGTACTGAAGAATACTGTGATGCCAGTCGAGCAGCGCGTGCTCCGGCACCAGCGTCCCGCCGATGACGATGCCCGTTTCCTCCCTCCCTCCCCTCGCGCGCGGCAGTTTCGGCGAGGGGCTCATCGATGCGATCCTTCGAGCCCGTCACCGATTACCCAGAAGCCTTTGTGGTCCACGCGTTCGATGATGAGCACATCGAGTTCGGGCGTGTGAATTACGACGAGCACGGACTCGGGAATTTTCGGCGGCTTCTGCTTTTCGGCGGCTTCTGCATATGGTTGTGAAGGGGCTATTTTATAGTAACCTCTGCCTAGAGACTGTGTGTAACGCAAAAAACGAAAAAGCGCCGAGTGCGCCTTTTTCACCACAACGACCTCTAAAACTGCTTACTGCAAGCTCACTGAGCTTTTTTCTGTTCCGGCTGACGCAGACGGATGTGCAACTCGCGCAACTGGCGCTCGTCGACTTCGCCCGGCGCCTGCGTGAGCAGATCCTGCGCACGCTGCGTCTTCGGGAAGGCGATCGTGTCGCGAATCGAATCGGCACCCGACATCAGGGTGACGATACGGTCCAGACCGAAGGCGATACCACCATGCGGCGGCGCGCCGTATTGCAGCGCGTCCAGCAGGAAGCCGAACTTGATGCGCGCCTCCTCGTCGCTGATCTTGAGTGCGCGGAACATCTTGCTCTGCACGTCTTCCTGGAAGATACGCACCGAACCGCCGCCGATTTCCCAGCCGTTCAGCACCATGTCGTACGCTTTCGCGAGACAACGGCCCGGATCGGTTTCGAGGTACTCGAGATGTTCGTCCTTCGGGCTCGTGAACGGGTGATGCGCGGCCACGTAGCGGTTTTCTTCCTCGTCGTACTCGAACATCGGGAAGTCGATCACCCACAGCGGCTTCCAGCCGGTTTCCAGCAAGCCGTTCGCCTTGCCGAATTCCGAATGGCCGATCTTCAGGCGCAGCGCGCCTAGGCTGTCGTTGACGACCTTCGGGCGATCCGCGGCAAAGAAAATGATGTCGCCGTCCTCAGCGCCGGTACGCTCCATGATCGCCGCGAGCGCCGTGTCATGCAGGTTCTTGACGATCCGGCTTTGCAGACCGTCGCGGCCTTTGGTCTTGTCGTTGCCCTTGATCCACGCGAGACCCTTCGCGCCGTAGATGCGCACGAATTCCGTGTAGCCGTCGATATCGCCGCGCGAGAGTTCGCCGCCCTTCGGCACGCGCAGCGCCGCGACGCGACCGTCCTTCGTGTTCGCAGGCATGCTGAACACCTTGAAGTCGACGTCCTTCACGACATCCGTGAGGTCGGCGAATTCGAGCTTCACGCGCAGGTCCGGCTTGTCGTAGCCGAAACGGCGCATCGCTTCCGAGTACAGCATGACCGGGAATTTCTCAGGCAGCGTGATGTCCATCGTCTCCTTGAAGACGTGCTGGATCATCGCTTCGAACAGATCGCGGATTTCCTGCTCGGAGAGGAACGAGGTTTCGCAGTCGATCTGCGTGAATTCCGGCTGACGGTCGGCGCGCAGATCTTCGTCGCGAAAGCACTTGGTGATCTGGTAGTAACGGTCGAAGTTGGCGACCATCAGCAACTGCTTGAACAACTGCGGCGATTGCGGCAGCGCGAAGAACTGGCCCGCGTTGACGCGCGACGGCACGAGATAGTCGCGCGCGCCTTCCGGGGTGCTCTTGGTGAGCATCGGCGTTTCGATATCGATGAAGCCTTGCGTGTCCAGATACTTGCGCACTTCCATCGCGACGCGATAGCGCAGGCGCAGGTTCTTCTGCATCTGCGGACGACGCAGGTCGAGCACGCGATGCGTGAGACGCGTGGTTTCCGACAGGTTGTCGTCGTCGAGCTGGAACGGCGGCGTGACCGATGCGTTGAGCACCGTCAGTTCGTGGCACAGCACTTCGATCTTGCCGCTCGTCAGGTTGGCGTTGGCGGTGCCTTCGGGACGGTTGCGCACCACGCCCACGACGCGCACGCAGAACTCGTTGCGCACGCCTTCGGCTAACTTGAACATTTCCGCGCGGTCCGGATCGCAGACGACCTGGACGAGCCCTTCGCGATCGCGCAAGTCGATGAAGATAACGCCACCGTGATCGCGGCAGCGATACACCCAGCCGCACAGCGAGACGGTTTCGCCCAGACGGGCCTCGGTCACCAGACCGCAGTATTCAGATCGCATCGACATGATGTTGTGTCTTTTGTTGTTCGTTGATTAACGGCTCGCGCGTTCGGGTCTCGCTCTGGCGTTCGGCGGACTCCACGGCGCGTGCCGGCATTACATCGGCGGCTCGACGGGGCGGCCGGCGGGCGCCACGATTTGCGACGCGCTCGGCGCAGGGGCGATCACGCCCATCG
>JAQFVJ010000022.1 GCA_029439525.1 Caballeronia sp. BR6202001591004 | reverse complement strand
TCCCCTCTTGTTGGTGTTGATGAAGGTCGAGACTTCATCATGGCACATTGATGCCAATTCGCGGCTTCCGCCGCAGCCTCGGGACAGGGAAGTCCCTTTCATTCGATATCGCGACGAATCGATCTCGCGCGCGACGCTCGGCGGATAGGACGCGTACCATAGGCCGTCCGTGCGGTGCGGTGCGGTTGCGGTTCGGCGTTCGCGCGTGGCGATGCCTGGACCAGGCTCATGGATGTCTCCGTGGCGCGCTTTCGTCGCCACACCTTATATATTCCGCCGTTGCTCGTGCAAGCGGTCGGTTACCGGGTGCTTGTTATCGCTATCGTTCGAGTATGGCGACCACGCCCTGACCGGCAGCCGCGCAGATCGAAATCAGCCCGCGCAGCGGTTTGCCGTCGCTGTGGGTGCTTTCGTCAGCATCTTCGCCAGCGTGCCGACGATGCGTCCGCCCGTCGCGGCGAACGGATGCCCGGTCGCGAGCGATCCGCCGTTCACGTTCATGCGCGTGCGGTCGATCGAGCCGAGCGGCGCGTCCAGTCCGAGCGTCGTCGAGCAATAATTCTTCGTCTTCCCATGCCGCGAGCGTGCAGAGCACTTGCGCGGCGAAAGCTTCGTGAATCTCGTAGAAATCGAAATCCTGCAACGCGAGGTTCTCGCGCGCGAACCTCGACGGCACCGCGTAGGTCGGCGCCATCAAGAGGCCTTCGCGCTTGTCGAACTAATCGACTGCCGCCGTCGCCGAAAACGTGAGCCACGCCTGAATCGGCAGGCCGCGCTCCGCCGCTCATTGTTCCGAGGCGAGCAACACCGCCGAAGCGCCATCGGTGAGCGGCCTCGAGTTGCCTGCCGTGAGCGTGCTGGCATCGCGATCGAACGCGGGGTTCAGTTGCGCGAGCTGATCGAGCGAGACATCGGGTCGCAAGTTGTTGTCGCCCGTGAGTCCGGCGTCATCAGATCGTTGAAGAAGCCGCGCTCGTACGCCGATGCGAGCTTGATGTGGCTTTCCTGCGCCTCGCGCGAAATCTTCCAGCGCTTGGCCATCAGTTCGCAGTGCTCGCCTATCGACAGGCCCATGCGCGGTTCGGCGTTGCGCGGCAGCATCGGCTTGAAGAACATGCCGGGCCGAAGTTTTGCGAGGGGGGATGACACGTTGACCCGCCGAACGACTGCGATTCGCTTCGAGCAGGATCTTGCGCATGCGCTCGTTCACGCCGATGGGCGCATCCGACGCGGTATCCCCCTCCGCCCGCGATGCCCACGTCGATTTGCCCGAGCACGATCTTGTTGGCGATGAGGTCGCGGTCTCGAGACCCGTACCGCACACGCCTGCTGCACGTCGTAGGCGGGCGTTTCCTTCGAGAGCGTGGTCGACAATGCGCCCTCGCGCATCAGATTGAAGTCGCGCGAATGTTTGACGACCGTGCCCGCCGCGACTTCACCGAGCTTCATGCCGGGCAGATCGTAGCGATCGACGAGACCTTGCAGCGTGAAGCTCAGTATGTCCTGATTCGATGCCGTCGCGTACGCCGTATTCGAACGCGCGAACGGAATGCGATTGCTGCCGATGACGGCGCCGCGTCGTATGCCGTTCATTGGCAACTCTCCATTCGAATTGCCCGCGCAGATGCGGGCGATCGCCAGCCAGATCGCGCACTTCGAAATCGCGCACGTTGGGCGAGGGCGCGGCGCTCCACAAGGTCGCGTCGCCCGGAAGATACAGCGGCGACTTGAAGTCGCCGTGCGCGAGTCCTGACTCCAGCGCTTTCGACGGATGCAGCGCCGCGAGCGTCCACATGCCATGCGCGATAGTGCGCGGAAAGCCCGAAGGCCTTCGCGCTCAGCATATGCAGATGAATCGGGTTGAAGTCGCCGGAGGCTTTGGCGTAATCACGCCGAGTTGCGAAGGCAGTTGCCAGCGCGCTTCTCTCGCGAGCAGCGGCGCCGGACTTGCCGAAGTATCGACGACGGACGCCGCGGCTTTCGCTGCGCACGCCGCGTTTCATTCAGATAGACGCTGTCGCCGTCCCACACCGCCTCGCCGCGTCGATAGATGCGTGCAGCGTAAACGCTTGTCCTTTCTGATGCGGGACGAGCGGCCCGCATTCCACTTCGATGCGCAGGTTTTGTCCCGCCTGAAGCGGCCGCCGTAGCCGCACGCTGTGGCAAGATGCACTAGCCCGAGCGCGGACCACGGAAACGATGGATCGGTGAGCATCATCAGATGCAGCGGAAACGCGAGCACATGCGGAAACGTGAGCGGCACGCCTTGCTCGGGAATGAAGCCGCGCGCGCATAACGGCCGATGTGTTCGGCATCGAGCGCACGAGGCGCAGCGCGGGCAGTTCGGCCGTGCGATGACGCCGGAACAGGCCGGGCAATGCGCGGCCATAGAGCTTGGCGGGCGGCAGCAGGGTATCGACGACGCGACGGTGCGGGCGCGCTGCATCGTGGGTACGTGCAGCGTCGTCAGGCTCCGATCAGGCTTTGCTCGCACACGCGCACGATATTGCCGGTGACACTCGCGCTGCCCGGACTCGCGAGCCACGCTACGGTCTCGGCGACATCGAAGGGCTGGCCGCCCTGTCCCATCGAGTTGAGCCGGCGTCCGGCCTCGCGCACGCCGAACGGCATGCGGGACGTCATGTGCGTTTCGATGAAGCTGGGCGCGACCGCGTTGATGGTGATATCGCGCGACTTGAGCATCGGCGCCATGCTCAGCACGCGTCCGATCACGCCGGCCTTCGAGGTTGCGTAGTGGTCTGTCCGTGATTGCCCGCGATGCCGTTGATCGACGACACCGCGCGACGATGTGCGTCCGCCCGCGCGCAGCACGTTCTGCGCGAGCGGCGCTTCGTCGATGCATTCCTGCGCGATCAGGTTGATGTCGATCACGCTGTCCCACATGTCCTTGATCATGCGCGCGATGGTCTTGTCGCGCGTGATACCCGCGTTGTGCACAATGATATCGACGCCGCCTGACGCGACCAGCGCCGCATGCGCGCAGTTCGACGGCGACGCGACTTCGATCGCGAGCATGGTCTGATCGAGCGCATCGCGGGCGGCTTCGACGTCGAGCCCGGTGACGATCGCGCCGTGCTCGGCCAGCACCGCGGCGATCGATACGCCGATGACACGCGCCGTGCCCGTCACAAGCGCGCGCTTGCCCGCAAGCGGTTTGCTCCAGTCGTCCGACGCGTTCGTGGCGATGCCG
This sequence comes from Caballeronia sp. BR6202001591004, assembly GCA_029439525.1. Taxonomy (GTDB): domain Bacteria; phylum Pseudomonadota; class Gammaproteobacteria; order Burkholderiales; family Burkholderiaceae; genus Caballeronia. The sequence goes on along the minus strand of JAQFVJ010000022.1, from coordinate 18,530 downwards.
TCGATCCGCACGACCTGGCTTGATACATACGCCGATCGCGGCGACAGAAAGAAGCGCAGCGTCGCGTCGATATCGGCGCCGGGATCGACCTGTATGAGATTGGTGGTGACGGCATTGCGCGCTTCCTTGCCGAGCGAGCGCGTGAGGCCTTCGAGCGCGCGCTGCGCGGCGTCGCGTACGTGGCGGGCGGGCCGAACACGATGATGCGGCCGTTCTTCGCCAGCGAGCGGATCGCATCGTGGAAAAACGCGTAGGGCGCGCGAAGCTCCCGCTTTCGACGATGCCGGTCGCATCGAAGATCAGCGCCTGCACGCGATCGCCGGACGTAGCGTCGCGAGCGCGCGGCGACGGGCAGCCAGCCTGGCGCTGTCGTGCGCGACGCTGGTCATGCCGATGGCGGACAGCACGCCGATGATCGCGTCGAACAGCGTGGGCGACGGTCCCGCGCCGATCGCCGCCATGCCGGCGAATTCGGCCTCGCCCGCGCGATGGCGGCGCAGAGGCGCTGGCTCAGACGAACGTGTCGGTCAACTACCGCTCGATTGCCGCGCCGCGCTTCTGCAATGCTTCGAGGATACCGAAGTCTGCGGGAAAGTCATCGACTTTAACGGCTTCGCGCGCGTGCAGCGCCCATTCGCGCAGCAGATTCGCCTCGTCTTCGGTGATCATGCCCGCGCGCGGCGGCGGCTTGCGCCCATGTCGCGATTTCGTCCGGATTTTGTGGCCGCGGAGCGATTTCTTCGGCTTTCACCGTGTCGCGCCGCCGCGTTTCCAGCGCCACGACGGCGGGCGTCAGCGCGAGCAGCCTTTCGCCGCGGCCGATCGGATCAGCATCGGCTGGCGACGTGCGAGCCGCCGACCAGCCGTTCGCGCGCGTCGCCGGGCGTCTGCATGATGCGCGCGACCTCGCTGCCGAGCGCGTCGGTGCTGGGCGCGTGCGGCAGGCCGAACGGAAACGCCATCACGCGCAGAAACGCCGCCGCGCCGCGATGCGGATAATTCGCAAGCAGCCCCTCGAAGGCGCCGCGCGCCTGATACAACGCGTTTTCGACGCCCCAGCGTACCAGCGGCAAGTCCTCGTCGCGGCAGCCGTCGTCCTCGAAGCGCTTGAGCGTCGCGGAAATCAGATACAGCTGCGAGAGGATGTTGCTCAGCCGCGCGGACAGCTGCTCGTGGCGCTTGAGTGCACCGCCGAGCGCGAGGCATCGACACATCCGCGAACAAGGCGAACGCGCTCAACAGGCGCGTGGCGGCCCGGTAGTACGGCAGCAGTCGGGCATCGGCGAGCGCGGTCGGGATCGCGCGTCGCGGCCATCTCCTTCAGTACGTACGGATGGCAGCGGATCGCGCCTTGTCCGAAGATGATGAGGCTGCGCGTGAGAATGTTCGCGCCTTCGACGGTGATCGAGATCGGCATCTGCTGATAGGCGCGCGCCAGAAAATTCGACGGCCCCATGCAAATGCCCTTGCCCGCGTGTTCGGTGATGTGATATTTCGCGATGCCCGAAATCACCGATGGCTTTTCGCCCAGATCAACAGCCTGCGCCGAGAGCCGGCGCGCGGCGTCCATCACATAGAGATTACCGCCCATGCGCGCGAGTGCTTCCTGGACGCCTTCGAACTTGCCGATCGACGTGCCGAACTGGTGGCGCGCGGTGGCATACGCGCCCGTGCCGCACACGCGAGCTTCGCCATGCCGACATTCGACGACGGCAGCGAGATCGCGCGTCCGGCGGCCAGGCATTCCATCAGCATGCGCCAGCCTCGGCCCACCTGTTCGCGTCTGCCGATGACACAATCCATCGGGATGAAAACATCCTCGCCCCAGTTCGGGCCGTTCTGGAACACCGCGTTGAGGGGCCAGTGACGTCGGCCAATGTGCACACCGGGATGCGTGGTCGGAATCAGCGCGCAGGTGATGCCGGGCGTGTCGTCGCCCAGCAGATGGTCCGGATCGAGTGCGCGAAAGGCGAGGCTCAGCACCGTCGCCGGTCCGAGCGTGATGTAGCGCTTGCTCCACGTCACGCGAAGCCGAGCGTTTCGCGCCCCCCCTCGTGCATGCCGCGACAGACGATGCCGACGTCGGGAATCGCGGCGGCGTCGGAGCCGGCATAAGGACTGGTCAGCGCGAAGCAGGGGATGTTGTCACCGCGCGCGAGACGTGGGAGGTAGTGGTTTTTTTGCGCTTCGGTGCCGTAGTGCAGCAGCAGTTCGGCAGGGCAGAGCGAGTTGGGCACCATCACCGAGACGGCCGCGGCCGATGAATGTGTCGCGAGCTTCATGATGACCTGCGAATGCGCGTAGGCTGAGGAAGTGCGCTCGCCGTACTGCTTCGGGATGGTCATGCCGAGGAAGCCGTTCTCCTTGACGTACGCCCACGCTTGCGGCGAGAGATCTTGCCAGATGGCAGTGGATTCCAGTCGTTCGACAGTTCGCAGAGTTGCGCGCATTCGTTGTCGAGGAAGGATTGTTCCTCCTGTGTCAGTACCGGCGTGCCGTGGGCGAGAAGCGTGTCCCAGCGCGGGCGGCCGGAAAAGAGTTTGGCGTTCCACACCGTGCCGGCTTCGATGGCATCGCGCTCGGTCGATGACATGTCCGGGAGGATCTTGCGAAATGCGGCGAGCACGCTGCGGCTAATGAGCGCGGCGCGCAGGGGCTTGATCGATAGGATGAGAGCGGGAAGCACGAAAACGATCGCAAGAATCGTTGCAACGACGGCCTTCGTGACACCGATAAGCGCCCCGATGGCGACCCAGATCGCAAGACTCGCGAGCCAGGCGAGGGCGAGCGCCTGAAGGAATGTGAGTGCGCCGGCGAGAAGCAGAAAGGCAACGACATAGAGAGCGGGCATCGCGGGTCTCCGGCTGCTGGACAGTTGGAGCACAGCGCATGCCGTTCGTCTCGGTATTTGCTTCTACGTCGCGGGTTTTAAGATGTGTCCCGTTGTCGATTCTATTCGGCATGTTTTAAGAATTATCTCGTCTAGTTTGCGTTCGTTCCGATTTTCGGAAGTCGATCTTCGCGTTGGTTCCCGGTATTTTGAAGGGAAAGACCGGCTGAACCAAGCGACGATCAAAGGGAAACTGTGTGCTCGATTCCGCCAAGAACTTCTGCGCCACAGCAGATCACGGACGCCGCTTTTGTGACCACCCACAGTCACGGGAGCGTAGAGAAGCTTGGAGAAGAGTGATCAATTAGTTAGGCTAAGTATTGGCGGCCTGCTAACCGAAGCCACTTATACGGATTCAGCCATTTTATTGGGTGAGGCGTTGTTTTTGCATATCCACGCGGATGGGCGAATGGCGTATATCCAAACGAAACTGGATGTTCGGTTGTTGGAGAGCATGCAGACACTGGATCGCAAAAGAACGATCTCGCAGTATCGGTACTCGGTACGCGAACGGACGTCTTACGCCGCTCAGGAGGCATCTGACGTTTGTTGTTCCTTTCGCGCGGCGTGTCCGTCGGGGCTATCGCGCGAAAGCTCGGCGCGTATTGAGGCGCATGATCGAGCGCCTGTAAAACGCAACCGGAGAGTAGTTGATGACAGGCCAGGTTCTCCGTGGCCTGTCATCCTGGAAACACGCTTATCCCGTTGCTCCCACTTCCTTGGCCGACTGCGTCATATCAATGCAATGACTCGCCGCTCGCGGTTGAACAAGATCAACCCCGCGATCACCACCGCGACCGTCCCCGCGACGATTGCCATCGCCATGCCATAGTTATTGGCATGCGATGTGGCGATCGACGCCTGCATGGTCGCGTTCACCGCTGCGAGCAGATTGCCGAGCTGATACACGAGCCCCGGAAACGTCGCGCGAATCTCATCCGGCGAAAACTCGTTCAGGTGCACCGGAATCACGTCCCACGCGCCCTGCACGGAAATCTGCATCAGGAACACGCCGACGGCAAGCATGACCGGCGTCGTCGAAAACGCCCACAGGTACAGCACCGGCAACGCGATCAGCGCCGCGATGAAAATCGCCACGCGTCGGCCGATTTTCTCCGACAACGAGCCGAAGAACAGTCCGCCCACGATTGCGCCGATATTCAACACGATGGTGATGATCGACACGGTATGCGGATCGAAGTGATGCTGTTCGTGCAGGAAGGTCGGATACAGATCCTGCGTGCTGTGATAGAAGAAATTGAACGCGGTCATCAGGATGATCGCGTACAGCGAGAGCGTCTAGTTCTGCTTGAGCGTGGCGAGCAGGCCGGGTCGCGCGCACTTTTCCTTTTCCATCGCGCGCCAGGCCGGCGATTCGGGCACATGCGCACGCACATAGAGCACGAGCAGCGCCGGCGCCACGCCGACGAAGAACATGCCGCGCCAGCCGACGAACTGATACAGCACGCCGAACACGATCGACGCCAGCAGATAGCCGCTCGGATAACCCGCCTGAAAGAGGCCGGAGACGAAGCCGCGCGCGGACGGCGGCACGGTTTCCATCGTCAGCGCGGAGCCGACGCCCCATTCGCCGCCCATCGCGATGCCGAAGAGAAAGCGCAGTGCCAGCAGCGTTGTGAGATTCGGCGAGAGACCGGATAGCAATTCGAGCAGCGAATAAACTCGCGATGTTGACCATCAGCGTCGGACGGTGGCCGAATTTATCCGCGAGCCGGCCGAAAATCAGTGCGCCGAGCGGACGGGCCGCGAGCGTGAGCGTAATGGCAAATGTGACTTCGGGGATTTTCGTGTTGAACTCGGCTGCGATGTCTTTCAGGATGAATACCATCAGAAAGAAATCGAATACATCGAGTGTCCAGCCCAAATAAGCGGCAATCGTGACGTTTCTCTGTTCTCGCCTCCAACTCATCGCCAGGGTCTCCGGTTTGGTTAATCAGCTAGCGTTGCCGTGCGGCAGAGCAATCGAAGCGCCTGGCGCGCGCGCAGCCGCGCCCGTGGCGGCGGTGAGCACGAGCGAGTGTACGCCGACTCTATATTAATCAAACGCCGAAAGGCCTGGATTAATCGATACGGAATCTGACGAAATCAATTCGAGAAAATTTGAATTAAAAACGAAAGAAACAAGAACAGAAAATGAAATGAAGATGCGAAAGGGCGCGCGGGAAACAACCCCCCTACGTGTTCGACGTAGGGTCTTTGCTTGCGATCCGCGGATGAGCGCGTCTCGCGAAAAAGGACCTTGGTGCCCAGGAGAGGACTCGAACCTCCACGATGTTGCCACCGCTAGGACCTGAACCTAGTGCGTCTACCAATTCCGCCACCTGGGCCGAGTGTCGTTTTTGCTACTAGCCACTATGCGTTCAGCAGCAAAGGAAAAAGTAACAATTATAGCGAGCGTAACGAGGCTGTCAAGTGGTTTCGGTGCGATGCGTGCGAAGCCTCGCCGGGCGCGCCGGATTGGCCCGCGACGCCCGTGGCGCCTGAATTCCGGGTGTTAGAATAATTCGAAAGATGTTTGCCGCTATGGCCGCAAAGTACGGCAAAAAGTCCCGTCCGAACGAGAATAAACACGATCAAGCCCTTGAGCAAATATCCGTATCCGATTCCCAGCCGCGAAGAGATTCTCGGCGTACTGCGCACGAGCGACACTCCGCATGCCGCGAACGACATCGCCGAGGCGTTGTCGATCAAACGCCAGGAGCGCGAAGGATTTTTCAAGCGACTCGCGGCCATGGAGCGCGACGGGCAAATCCGCCTCGACAGACGCGGCCACTATCAAATCACGCATCCGTCCAATTTTGTGGCAGGCCGCGTGCAAGGACATCGCGACGGCTTTGGCTTCCTGATTCGCGATGACGGCCAGGATGATCTCTTTCTACCCAACGGCGAAATGCAGAAGGTCATGCACAACGATCGCGTGCTCGTGCGCATCGTCGGCTTCGACGGGCGCGGACGGCCGGAAGGGCATATCGTCGAAGTCACGGAGCGGGCGAACAAGCGCATCATCGGCCGGCTCATCAACGAGAACGGCGCGTTGATCCTCGTGCCCGAAGACAAGCGCATCGGTCACGATATCCTCATCACGCAGAATCCGAAGAAGGCGAAGGTCGGGCAGGTGGTGTCCGTCGATCTGACGGATTTCCCGAGCCGCCATGCGCAGCCGCTCGGGCGCGTGGTCGAGGTGATCGGCGATATCGACGATCCCGGCATGGAAATCGAGATCGCGGTGCGCAAGTACGGTGTGCCGCACGAGTTCAGCGAGGCCGCGCTTGCGCAGGCCGCGAAGCTGTCCGACGAGGTGCGGCACGCGGATATCCGTCACCGCGTGGACTTGCGCGATGTGCCGCTCGTCACCATTGACGGCGAGGATGCGCGCGATTTTGACGATGCTGTTTATTGCGAGCCGGTCACGGTCGGACGCGGACAGGGCCTTCGTCTGCTGGTGGCGATCGCGGACGTTTCGCATTACGTGCGCCCCAACGAGCCGCTCGATGTCGATGCGCTCGATCGCAGCACGTCGGTGTACTTTCCGCGCCGCGTGATTCCGATGCTGCCGGAGAAGCTCTCGAACGGCCTGTGCTCGCTGAATCCCGATGTCGACCGTTGCGTGCTCGTGTGCGACATGGTCATCACCGCGCGCGGCGAGATCAAGGCGTATCAGTTCTACCCGGCCGTGATGCATTCGGCCGCGCGGCTTACTTATACCGAAGTCGCCGCGGTGCTCGCCAACACGAAGGGACCGGAGGCGGCGCGCCGCGCCGATCTTCTGCCGCAACTGCAGAACCTTTACGGCGTGTTCAAGGCGCTGCATGCTGCGCGCCAGAAGCGCGGCGCGATCGATTTCGACACGACGGAGACGTATATCGTCGTGAACTCGCAAGGCAAGATCGAGCAGATCGTGCCGCGTCATCGCAACGACGCGCATCGGCTGATCGAGGAATGCATGCTGGCCGCGAACGTCTGTGCGGCGGACTTTCTGAAGCGCAACAAGCATCCGGGGCTGTATCGCGTGCACGCGGGTCCGACCGAGGAGAAGCTCGAGAATCTGCGCGCGTTCCTGCGCGGCGTCGGGCTGATGCTGACCGGCGGCGAGAAGCCGCATGCGAGCGACTACGCCGCGCTGATCGCGCAGATTCGCGACCGGCCCGACGCGCAGATGCTGCAATCGATGGTGCTGCGTTCGATGCAGCAGGCCGTGTATAGCCCGGAGAACATCGGTCATTTCGGTCTGGCTTACGAGGCGTATGCGCACTTCACGAGCCCGATTCGACGCTATCCGGACCTGCTCACGCATCGCGCGATCTACGCGATCCTGCAGGGCAAGAAGTATCTGCCGGAGATCGGCCACGACGTATCGCTGAGCACGGGTCTGACCAAGGCCGCGCGCGAAATGCCGAGGGCCGACGACACCGCGCGCGGCCGTGCGCGCAACAGCGTCGCGATCTGGGAAGAACTCGGGCTGCATTGCTCGTCGAATGAGCGTCGTGCCGACGAAGCCTCGCACGACGTCGAAGCGTGGCTCAAGTGCTACTTCATGCGCGATAAGCTCGGCGAGGAATATGGCGGCATGGTGAACGGCGTGACGTCGTTCGGCATCTTCGTGCAACTGGATTCGCTGTTCATTGAAGGGCTCGTGCATGTGACGGAGCTCGGTTCCGACTACTTCCAGTACGACGAAATCAAGAACGAGTTGCGCGGCGAGCGCACGGGCATCCGCTATCGCATGTCGGATCGCGTGCGTGTGCAGGTGAGCCGTGTCGATCTCGACGCACGCAAGATCGGTTTCCGTCTCGTGCGCGATACGCCGGTCAAGCCGCCATCGCCTGCACGTGGTTTCGTGGGCACGTCGGCGGCGGGTGCGGCGAGCGAGAAGGCGGCAGCGGGTAACGGCGCGGCTGGTCCGCGCATCCGCGCTTTGGACGACGACATGCCCAGCACGCGTGCGCGCGGCGGCTCGAAGAAGCGAGGTGCGGTATCGAAGTCGGCGGCGCAGGGGCGGCCGGCGCGCAAGAAGCGCTGAGGCACGGCGCGGCAATACAGTCACGCGGTCCGGGGCGAAGCGTCAGGCCGCGTGTTGCTTTTCATGAGTTTTCACCGAAGGTTCGGATCACAGTCATGTCACGTCTCAAGGTTCTATACGGTTTCCACGCAGTGACCGCGCGCGCGCGCGCGGATGCATCGTCGATCGAGGAAGTGCTGTACGACGCCTCGCGCAAGGATCGGCGCATGCAGGATTTTCTGCGGAGCGCGAAGGAAGCGGGCGTGCGTCTGATTGCGGCCGACGAGCAGCGTCTGTGGGGAGTGGCGGGCAACATGCAGCATCAGGGCGTGGTGGCGCGCGCGCACGATCTGCCGCTCGCGCAGAATCTGGCCGAGTTGCTCGATGGTATTTCGGGTACGCTGCTGTTGCTGGTGCTGGATGGCGTGACGGATCCGCATAACCTTGGCGCGTGTCTGCGCGCCGCCGATGCGGCCGGCGCGCATGCGATGATCGCGCCGCGCGATCGCTCGGCGGGGTTGAATGCGACGGCGGCCAAAGTGGCGAGCGGTGCGGCGGAGAGCGTGCCGTATATTACCGTGACGAATCTCGCGCGTGTCTTGCGGGAATTGAAGGATGCGGGCGTGTGGGTGATCGGCACGGCGGGCGAGGCGACGGCTTCGCTCTATGAGACCAGGCTAGACGGTCCGGTGGCGATCGTGGTCGGCGCGGAGGGTGAGGGGATGCGGCGCCTCACGCGCGAAACTTGCGATGAGATCGTGAATATTCCGATGGCCGGGGTGGTGGAGAGTCTGAATGTTTCGGTGGCGAGTGGGGTGTGTTTGTTCGAGGCGGTGCGGCAGAGGTCGGTGAAGAAGTAAGTCGGCTGCGTTTCTCTCGATATCGACCCTCATGGCGCTCAAACATCTCGACGATCCTGCTGCGGTACATGCGGCAATGGATGAATTCGATCGGCTCGGGCGAAGCGCGTTTCTCGACAAGTCATGGCTTCGGAGAAGCGCGCGGCTTTCTGCGGATCGGCGATAAGCGCCACGACTCGAAGGCGATCGCGGGCGCGGCGCATGGTTATCAGTTTCCGTCGCTCGGGCCGTTGCCGGCGGTGTATTCAGTGACGGAGCTGCGACTGTGAAGCGCAAACTGGAACGCATGGGCTTCGAATTCGTTTTGCCAGGAACAGACGTGTTCGCTCAAGCCGAAGCAGAACTCGAAGCCGAATCCGACGCAAACCGACGAAGCCGAAGCCAGCGGCGCATTCGATCCGACGAATATCGAAGACGCGCGCCAAGAAGACATTTGGCGCCATCGTCATGCGGCAAGGTCAGCCGGCGTTTCGGCGAGCATTGCTGAAAGCGTATGAAAACCGTTGTGCTCTGACCCGATTGCGACATCGTCGACGTGCTCGAAGCGGCACATATCTCGCCCTATATGGGCACGGAAGCCAATGTGGTTTCGAACGACCTGTTGCTGCGCGCCGATTTGCACACGCTCTACGATCGCGCGCTGACGCACGATTTTCGAGTCGTCGTCGCGCCTGAACTCAAGGGCAGCAAATACGCGTATCTCGAGGGCCGTATGCTTCGCTTGCCGAGCGATAAACGTCAGCAGCCCAGCGCTGCGGCGTTGACGACTGAGAATCTGGTGCGCGCGATCTGGGAGCGGCAATCCCGAATGCATGAAGATAACGGCGTCGGCATCACGCTTGACGAGTCGATCGTATGACCCCCCCTCCCCCCCCTCCCGCACTTCTCTTCGCTCATGAAAATGCCATCGGCTGCGCCGCGCTGGCGGTGTTTTTAACCCTCACCGCCTGCACTCCCACCCTCCAGAACCGCGGCACCTACTACGCCGACATGCAGCACAAAGCCAAAAACGCCGATTCCCGCATCCGCTTCCTCGTGATGCCTACACGGAGATCGACGAGGCCGGCTCGCTCGCGGTGCTGACGGGCGACGAGGTGAGTGTCCACTACGTCGTCCCCGACAATCCGCGCATCGAGAACGGCGAACCCGTGGTCTTCCAGCTCGTGCCCGAAGACAAGCGCGTCTGGCACGCCGGCGTCAGTTACTAGCAAGGTGTAACCGAACTGAACGCATCGGCGATCGGCATCGAGAACGTGAATCTCGGGCCCATCGGCAACGGACAATGGCAGCCGTATCCGCCAAAGCAAATCGACGCGCTCGTCAAACTCGCGCGCGATATCGTCACCCGCTACAACATCCCACCGATGCGAGTCGTCGCTCATAGCGACATCGCGCCGCAGCGCAAAATCGATCCTGGCCCGCTTTTCCCGTGGCGCACGCTGTACGATGCCGGCGTAGGCGTCTGGCCCGATGACGCCACGGTCGCCGCGCATCTCGCCGGCCGCGATCCCAAAGCACCGTCCGATGTGCAGAGGCGCTCCAGCAAAAGCTGAAACGCTACGGCTACGACGTCGTCACCGACGGCGTGCTGATGATCGTCGTCTTCGCGTTCATCGCGTCGGTGGCGCGCACGCACGATCCGTTCGGCTTTCTCCATGCGATCGCCTGAAAGCACGTGAAAGGGTATGAACGCGCGTAAATCAGCCTGAAATCACCGCGTGCTCCGCTAAAATTCAGGTTTATCTTCACGCGCAGCACGACTTCCATGACTCAGGACGAACTCAAGCAACTGGTCGGCCAGGCCGCCGCCAACTACGTGAACGCCAATGTGCCGGAAGGTTCGATCATCGGTGTCGGCACCGGATCGACGGCCAATTGCTTCATCGATGCCATCGCGAAGTCGAAGGCGCGCTATCGCGGCGCGGTGTCCAGTTCGCTCGCGACCACGGCGCGACTCGAATCGCACGGCTTCAAGGTGTTCGATCTGAACGACATCGACACGCTCAGCATCTATGTCGATGGCGCCGATGAAATCGACGGCAGCGGCGCGATGATCAAGGGCGGCGGCGGCGCGCTCACGCGCGAGAAAATCGTCGCGTCGGTGGCGGACGTGTTCGTGTGCATCGCGGATGCGAGCAAGCGCGTCGATGTGATGGGCACGTTCCCGCTGCCAGTCGAAGTCGTGTCGATGGCGCGCACCGCGATCGGCCGCAAACTCGCGGCGCTGGGCGGCGTGCCGATCGTGCGCGTGACGAAGGACGGTATGCCGTTCATCACCGACAACGGCAACGAGATCATCGACGTGAAAGGCCTGTCGATCACCGATCCGCACGCGCTCGAAGCGCAGATCAGCGCGTGGCCGGGTGTGGTCACCGTGGGCTTGTTCGCGGCGCGTGGCGCGAATTTGTGCCTGCTGGGCACGGAGCAGGACGTCGAGCGCATCGATTACGTGGGCTGACTCATAAGCAGCTGGCAAGAAGTAAAAAAGCGGCGACACACGTCGCCGGGTTCCCGTCTCCCCCGCCTTTTTGATTATGATAGAAATCAATACGCGTTGCGGCCGATGAATCCCTTGAACATGGTCATCGCGACGATCTTGATGTCGAACCAGAACGACCAGTTGTGGATGTAGAACAGGTCGAATTTCACGCGGTTCTGCATCTTCTCCACTTTCTCCGTCGCACCACGATAGCCGTTCACCTGCGCCCATCCCGTGATTGCCCGGCTTGATCCGATAGCGGAACATGTAGCCGTACACCAGATCCTTGTACAGATCGTCGTGCTCGAGCGCATGCGGACACGGACCCACTACGGACATATGTCCGAACAGCACGTTGAGGAACTGCGACAGCTCGTCGAGACTCGGGCGGCGCAGGAATACGCCGATCTTGGTCACGCGCGGATCGTTGCGCGTCGCCTGCGTGACGAGGCCCTTGTTTTCCTGATGCACCGCCATCGAGCGGAACTTATAGATGCGGAACGGCCTTCCGTCGGCGCCTTTGCGGTTCTGCGTGAAAAACACCGGTCCCTTCGAAGTCGCCTTCACGGCAATCGCGATGCCGATCAACAGCGGTGACAGAGCGAGCAGCACGGTCGCCGCGAAGCAGCGGTCGAACAGCCGCTTCGGCCACATCATCTGCATCTGCACCGTGCTTACGGGCGATGTCGTCAGATTGATGGTCGCGAGGCCCGAGACATCCGTCATCGAATGATTGAACAGCGAAATGCTGCGTGTATCCGGAATCAGACGCAGATTCACGAAATCGTGCCGCAACGCATGCGTCAAACGATAGATCGTGTGTTCCTGCGACAGCGGCAGCGCGAGCCACACTTCGTTGATGCTCTCCGCGCACACCTTGCTCACGAACTCGTCGAAATCGTTCAGCACAGGCAGGCGCGCCCCGCCGGTGCCCGCGGTCGTCGTGATGGCGCCCGCGCCGCTCGTATGCAATTCCTGGGCCGATGGTATCGAGCAGACAGACAGGCGTGAAGCCTTGCTCGGGCGTGTTCGACAGATGCGCGAGCAGCGTGCGCGCAAAACCCTGCTTGCAGACGATCGCCACCGTGCGCTGATTGAAGCCGCGCGAGCGCATCGCCCGCAAGCCGACATAGACGACCGCCTTGGACGCCACGATCAGCGCGCCGGATATCAGCGTCGAGTAGCCGAACCACAGGCACGACACCGCATCCATGCGATGCAGCGTATAGGCGAGCAAAAGCGCCGCCGCGACCACCGCGATCCATGCGAGCGTTGACGCGCGCGAGCATCATCGGTTTGCCGCGCCAGGTGTCGTACACGCCGAAGGCGGGGAACAGCCAGCAGCAAGGCGAGAACACTGTTGAAGGCGACCAGGCAGTTTCTCGACATCGCTGATATCGAGGGAGGAGAAGCGCATCGAGTGCGCGATCAACCCGCCCGCGACGATAAGAAAGACATCGAGACTACGTGCTGACCAGGCGAAGACTTCGTGATGGTTTTTTTGTCGCATGTGCATCGTTAAATACTGGGGGCCGACGCGGCTTCCTGGGCGTGCAGGCGCGGCAAGAGACGGTCGAACTCGCGCTTGACGAGGCCGTAGTACTGTCTGCGCGGGCTTCGAGGCTCTCACGATCCACGACCTTGAGCAGCCGCGGCTGTGATGAATGTGCAGCTTGCCCGCTGCTTCGGTCACGCCTTCGCGGGCGCACACTGAGCATGTCGGCGGTCAGCTGCTGCGTCACTTGCAACTCGTGAAGCGGTGCGATCGATTTCGATCAGCAGCCAGCGGCAAAGTTGCTTGTTGAGCGAATGATGGCGGTTACACGCTGCCGTTTGCGCGACCTGCGTGAGCAGCGCCTGCATATAGAGCAGCATCAGGCGGCGCAGGAAGTCGGAACGGCCGAACTGTTCGCGCAGCGCCTGCGCGCTCATGTGGTACGCGAAACCGGGACATTGCACCTGCACGCGCACGCGCGTCGGCATGGTTTCGCCGCCCGTGAGCACCGGCATGCCCGTCATGCCTTCACGGCCGACTGCCGCGATTTCAATGGAACCACCGTCTTCCATCGTGTGCAGCAGGGAGATAGATGATGGCCGCCTCGTCGGGAAATACACATGACGAGTACGTGCGACCCGAATCGCACAGCAATTGTTCCGTGCGAAGCTGAACGAGTTCAAGATGCGGGGTGAGCGCTTGCCACTCATGCGCCGGAAGCACGCCAAGCAGTGGTTGCCGTGCAGGTCGGACTGAAGGGTCAGCATGATTGTTCTCTCTCGTAACTTCGCGCGGTGCACTTCACATTTTTTATTTACTGGCGTGACGGTCTCGGTGCTGGGGGCAAATCGAGAAGATCCACACCAGCCCCGTAGCGTCCCGTGTTGGCGTTGTGGTTTTTGTTCTTCACGCCGGCCCGGGTTGCGCGACAGCTAAAGCGAGGACCGTGCCATCGCGCGAAACGTCAATGCTGGCAGGGCTTTACCGCACTGCTTCATTTTACGATGCAACGCGATGCGGCATTTTTGTTTCAGTATTGAACATTGGCTGGTCTTAGGAATCGGTATGTGAGCCGATCGGTTTGCTCGACCTCATCTCCTCTTATGTCGGTTTTGTCATTTCCTGACACCGTGCGATAGGCCTCACAGGTGTACACCCTTCAATCGAACCTCTCCTATCGTAGCGGTAAAGAAAATTGATTCATCCATGTTTCAAGCGCTTGATGATCGATCCGACGAATGTCTGCGCGAGCTGTCCTTGGTTCTTCACGAGCCCTTGCGGGGCGGGGCTTTGCAGACGATCGAAATGAATACGGGAGGCACCGTACGAAAGGCGCGAGTACCATGCTCGCTTCGCGAATTGAATCATGCGTGCGCTATGCCGCGCGCAATCGCGCTTTAAGCGGTTCATATGGCGGGGCACGCCTCACATAGCGTTGCATCGACGTGGTCGTTATGCTGACGAACGCGTTTCTTCGGTAAAACGTTTGCGCGCTTTTCGATAAAAGAATGCCAAGCGAGACCGATGAACACGTCATTTAAACTTAAATATGCGAGAAATGTTTCATCGGGGACAATGTCTTTTGACCGCCATTAAATCGCTTACTGGAACGCAAGCATCTGAACGATGCACGCTACATCGTGAGGTCACATCCGTTGCACATAGTGGCGCCACATCGAAAAGTGCCCTGAAACAAGGCATCAAATGCGTTTCCGATGTAAGAAATTGAATAATCATTATGATAATATCGAATAAGCTTGCGTGCACGAGTCCGCATATCAAATGATTAAACGACGATGTCCGCGAGCGGCGGGACAACGCGCTCATATGCCTCTTCCATCACATCGAAAGACGACTCGCAAAGCTCGTGACGTCGACGCGATAGTGTACGCGCAAGCCTGCATTGCATGACCATCATTTCGTTCGCGATCTTGCGCGCGCTCGTATGCGTCTGTACCGGAATATCGAAGCCTTGCTTGCGCATCCAGTGCAGATAGTGTGCAAGCAACTTGAAGTTCATGCCGAGCTGACGCATCACGTTGAGCGCATACAGACGCGCATATGCCTCGCTGCGTGCGAGCATCGTATCGACATGTTCGGGAAATGCAGCGCGCCAGCACGAAACCGGACTGTGCAAGGGCCGACGCAACAGATGCGCGCATAGCGGGTCCGCGGATACTTCCGCGAGCAGCGTGCCCGTCAGCGGATCACGCACGTGCTTTACGAACTCGACATGTGGGTAAAGCGCGCGCCCATCGCTGCCATCGTGCGCGGCGTGGGGCTTGAGCACGCCGTCGTAATCGTCGCCATCGAGCAGGTGATAGTCCGTGTGATGAAAATAGCCGAGACGTCGCGCTTCCGGATCGATCACATCGATGCCGATGGTGGTCTTCGCATGTTCGCGGTGATAGGAAATCGCGCGAGTATCGGGCAAGAAAAAAAGCATCGACTTCGACGAGTACCGTATTCGCGCGAATCGAATCCTGAAAGTTCCTGCACTTGTAAGCCATAAAGCTTTTCGATGTCCTCGGGCGGAAGACGGCCGAGTGTGAACGATCGTCTTCGAGGTCCTGCGCAACGGTGAATGCGAGCGCTGCGCGCGATTCGCGTCCGTTGCCATACAAAGTTCGATCGACAGATCGGCCATGCCCGCCCCGTCACGCCAGATGTGTTCTTGCAGCGCATGCGCGTGATGACGCCGCGCGCACATGCGCAAGGGATCGAGCGACACGACAAGAGCGCGGCCCGCGCCGGAACCCGTCACGCCACCGGTGTGAAACGCGCTCATGTGGTGACCTCGGACCGTAAAGGGCAGCATCCGATATCGATGCTGATACCGATACCGCAGGCTCGCGCGCGTTGGGTGCCGGACTTGCTGGTGTTGCCGTGTGCGCCTGTATTGCTTCCGATGGCGGTATGCATTGTGATTTTCCCCCATGAAGGCGCCGGATGACGCGAGTGCGAATCGGTAGTAATGCAGCGTGGTAATGCACCATTCGCGCGATTCGCGTATGTGCGTCGCAATGCTCATTCAAATGCCGTACGGTGCGTAGTATGCAATACGCGCGCCGCTCGTGCACGGAGCGGCGCGCTGCGCATGGCGCGAATCGTCATCGGGTAGCGAAAGAGGCCACGGCGACGCGAGCCGGCGTCTTTTCCCCGAGGCGCCGTTTCGTGCGATGAGCCTTATTTGAGGCCGCAAGCTGTAACGTCGGTGCGATGCCGCACGGATTTTCGGCGGAGCGAGACGTAACGTTTGATCGTGGCCAATGATGTGCAAATACAGGCATCCACAGATGCGTGCATGGAGAACAAAAAATGAACTGGAAAACACTGGATTTCGAAAACAGCTCACTGCGCGGGAGCTTTACCTGATTTTACGCGCGCGCAGCGCGGTGTTCGTCGTCGAACAGTCTCATGTTCATCTCGACACGGATGGTCGCGATGAACCCGGCGTTCACGTGTTCGCGGCCGAGGACATGTCGCGTTCGATGCCCGTGCTCGCGCCTATGCCCGCATCTACGAGGGCGATGCGGAAGATCCGGAAGTGGGGTGGGGTCGACAAGATTTTCACGAGCCCGCTGCGTCGTGGTGATGGCACTGCGCACACGCTGATCGAGCGCGTGATCGCCGTGGCCGCCGAACGCTGGCTAGGACGTGGCGTGCGCCTGACCGCGCCGGTCAGCCTGCGCGGCTTTTACGAAGCATTCGGCTTTCGCAAGACCGAAAAGGCCCGTTTCTGGAGCACGGGATGCCGTACATCGGCCTGACGCGAAAGAGCCGTCAGACGCGCGAGAGCGCGAGCGCCGGCAAGATGCAGACGGCGGCATTCGCGAGCACGTACGAGCTGCTGAATCGCTGCAATAAACGCAACAGCCACGCCAGTATCGAAATAACAAGAACAGGTGCGCATCGCGCTCACAACGCGCGATGCGGCGCCTCTTCTTCACCCCATCACGTTGCATGTCACGGAACGCGTATTCCAGCCGCGTGCGCAACCGGCCACCCATGCGAATAGTACATCTCGCCAACCACGCGCAGACGATCGGGAGGCACCGTCAACATGATGGTTGACCGCGCCTGCATGCAGGCGCGCATGGGCCAGGACGTAGTGGTTGCGTCATCGGGCGGCGGCTTCGAGCCGCTGCTGCGTCGTCACGGCATCACGATATTCCGTTGCAGCAGTCGCGTCAGCCGTGGCGTGTGCCGTCAATGATCGCGGGCTTCAATCGTCTCATCGATCGTTTCGATCCCTACATCGTGAACGCTCACATGATGACGGGTGCGCTCATTTCGCGTTTCGGCAGCATGCGGCGACGCTTCGCGCTGGTGACGACCGTGCACGAGCTGCGAAAAACGCCTCGCTGGTGCGCGCGGGCGATCGCATGGTGGCCGTGAGCGATGCGGTCGCGTGCACGCTGGAAGAGCGCGGCATCGGACGGGAACGGCCCTCGGTGGTATTGAACGGTGCAGTGGGCACGTCGCGTCTGGTGTGCCGGCCGCCCGCGAAACCGGTGCGTTTCAAGCATCCGAACATCATGTGCGTGGCGGGCATGTATCGCCGAAAGGCATTGCGGATCTGCTGCACGCTTTCGCACTAGTGCGCACGGAGTCCGTGCACGAACGCGAGTTCATGCCCGAGCCGCATCTGTATCTCGTCGGTGATGGGCCGGATCGCGGATCGATGGAAACGCTCGCGACAAAACTTGACATCGCGCCCTATGTGCATTTCACCGGCTTCGTCGCGGACCCGCGCCCGTATCTCGCCAGCGCAGATGTGTTCGCGCTGATCTCGCATCAGGACCCGTGTCCGCTCGTGATCACGGAAGCGCGCGAGGCGGGCTGCGCGATCGTCGCGCCGCGCGTTGGTGGCATCCCCGAAATGCTCGACGGCGGCGCGGCCGGCGTACTGGTGCCTGCGGGCGATCCGTCGCAAACTGCGGCGAAACTGCGCTGGCTGCTGCTGGATTCGCAGGCGTACGGTCAGTTCGCGGCGCGCGCGGGAGAACCTTCAGCAGTTCTCGGTAGAGCGGGTGACCGGCGAATACATGGCGATCTATCAGCACACGCTCGCGGAACGCGCATCGATGCAGCGCTGGCAAGTACGGCTCGACGCGCGCCGCGCGCGCCCGGATGGCGCGATGTAAACGATGTGAGCACGACGAAAGGCAACGCAAAAATGCGTGCGAAGCTGGGAAAAAGGCGCACGACTGATCGGGCGCGATTACCGGAGCAGTCATACAAATGCCGCATCTGCATCTAATCAAGTGAGCGTTCGCACAGAAAGCATACGAGATGCTTGCTCAAATGGGAGCATGCGGTCCGAAGATTGCATCGAGAGAAACGGGCCGGGTCATGCGTCGCGTTGTGTCTCCGCAATTATTAAGTTTTCCTAATGGAATTAGGGCGCTTGCGTGACGCAAGCGCAACGGGAAACGCAAAAGCGGTAAAAAGAGCACGGTATGACCGATGCGATATTTCAGAGGGAATACCCTGTTAGGAATTTCCCAACTGGTTTTCGAGGCAACGAAGACGCACCGTATCAAGCATGACGAACGGAAACACTCCAAACTCGTCTGTGCCTTATCGCAGGAGAGCTGCGAGAGCGATGGGCGTTTGACAACATACGGGCTACGGACAGGCGGATAGGGGAAAAGGGTGATGGATGAAAACAAAGAGCGATCGCTGGTGGCGAAAGTCATGGACGGACTCGTCTCCGGAATCGTCGAGCAGAAATACGGCGCGATACTGCCGCCGCCGCAAGACATTCTCTCGAAGGAATTCGA
>JAQFVJ010000021.1 GCA_029439525.1 Caballeronia sp. BR6202001591004 | reverse complement strand
TCGCGGCGCACGTATCGCGGAGCTCAGACCAATGTTTGAGAGGGTTTTGATATTATTGTCCGCTTACAGAGAAGTATAAGAAAGCGGTTAAGAAAACAAAAGGAATGCTGATGGATTTCTGTGTGAAAATTTGTGCAGCCTAAAAATAAAATAACCGGCAGTAATTGATGCGCCCACCGGTTAGTTATTTTGTTTCTGGTTTGGTATCAATGTTTTCCGGTGCTGCCAAATCCACCTTCGCCGCGTTGGCTCGCTTCAAAATCATCGACGATATTCAACTGCGCCTGAATAACCGGCACGATGACCATTTGTGCGAGGTGTTCCATCGGGTTCAGCGTGAACACGGTGTCGCCGCGATTCCACGTCGATACCATCAGTTAACCTTGATAGTCCGAATCGATCAAACCGACGAGATTGCCGAGCACGATGCCGTGCTTGTGGCCGAGCCCCGAGCGCGGCAGGATCATTGTCGGATAAACCGGGATCGGCGAGATGAATGGCGAGGCTCGCCGGCACGAACACGGTCGATGCGGCTCGATGACGAGTGGCGCGTCGAGCCACGCGAGCAGATCGAGGCCCGTGCTGCCGAGCGTGGCGTAGGCAGGTAGGTATTCGCGCATGCGCGCGTCGAGAATCTTGACGTCAAGTTTCATGGGTACGGGTGAGTTAATACGGGTGAGTTAAACCAGGCGGTCGAGTTCGAAGGCTTCGGCCAGAAGTTGATAGGACAGCGTGCGCGCGACGTAGCTGCCGGCGACCGTCAGCACGATTAGTTCGTCGGCATCGAAACGTTGTTGCAGGATATGCATCTCCTCGGTCACGCGCTCCGGCGTGCCGATGATGCTGCGCGCTTTCTCGTGCGCGATGACCGCGAGTTCGCGCTCGCCGTAAATCTGCGAGATGCCTTGCGCGATGGACGAAATCGGCTGAGGCTGATTGAGACCGTAGGCCATATCTGTATGCGACGCAGATTGACCGCGCGCTCCAGCGCTTCGGCTTCCCTGTCGGTGTCGGCGCAGATGACGAAGATCGCCGCCGCGAGATACGGCTTCGCTTCGTGACCCGGCATGAAGCGCTCGCGATACGCCTCCGCCACGCGATGCCCGTACTGCGCGTTGATGAAATGCGCGAACGCACAGCGAATCCCGAGTTGCGCCGCGAGCAAACCGCCGAAGTCGCTCGAACCGAGCATCCACAGTTCGGGGCGCGTATCGATTTGCGGCTGAAGCAGCACGCCTTTTGCGAGCGAATCGTCGGGAACCTTGCCGTCGAACAGCGCGATCAGTTCCTCTAACTGCTGCGGGAAAATATCGCCGCGATTGTACGAACCCGTCGCGACGGCCTGCGCGGTGCGCATGTCGCCGCCTGGCGCGCGCCCGACACCGAGATCGACGCGGATTTAGAAACAGCGCTTCGAGCATCAGAAACTGCTTGGCGACCTTGAACGGCGAGTAATACGACGGCAGCATCACGCCGCCCGAGCCGATGCGAATGCGCTTCGTCAGACTGCCGATGCGCGCGAGCATCACTTCGGGACATGGATTCGATACGCCGAACAGGCGATGCTCCGCGCACCAGTAGCGGGTGTAGCCGAGGTCATCGGCGAGTTGCACGAGATCAAGCGTCGCCGCAATGGCGTCCGCGGTCGTGTGGCCGTGGATGACGGGCGTTTGATCCAGAACCGAGAGTTTGGTCATGGCTTCAGGAAAGCAAAGGGCCGCCGGTTTTCGGCGCGCGTTTGGCGATCTCCGCGATCAGCAAGCGCGCAAGCGCCTGCTTGTCGGTACGCGGCAGCGGCGTCGTGCCCGGTGCCTCGAACAGCACGACTTCGTTATCGTCGCGGCCGAAGGTGAGTTGACCGATATTGCCGATCAACAGGGGCACACCTTTGCGCTTGCGCTTCTCCTCGCCGTTCAAATCCAGATCGCCGCTTTCCGCTGCGAAGCCGACGCAAAAGGGCGGATTCGGCAGTTCTGCCACTGACGCGAGGATGTCCGGATTCCCGACGAAGCTGAAGGTCGGCATCGAGCCGTCGCCAGTCTTCTTGATCTTGTGCTGGTTGACGTGATCGACACGCCAGTCTGCGACTGCCGCCACCGCGATAAAGATGTCCGCGTCGGGCGTTGCACGCATGATGGCATCGTGCATTTGCTGCGCGGTTTGCACGTCTTCTCGATAGACGCGCCACGGCGTCGGCAGTGACACCGGTCCGGCGACCAGATGTACGTCCGCGCCCGCCTGTGCCGCCGCGCGCGCGAGCGCAAAGCCCATCTTGCCCGACGACAGATTGGTAATGCCACGCACCGGATCGAGCGGTTCGAAGGTCGGCCCTGCGGTAATCAGCACGCGCTGCCCACGCAGGATCTTCGGCTGAAAAAACGCGTAGATCGCTTCGAAGGCGGCTTCGGGTTCGATCATGCGTCCATCGCCGACTTCGCCGCACACCTGTGAGCCGGAATCCGGCCCGAGCAATTCGATGCCGTCCGCGCGAATCGTCGCGACATTGCGTTGCGTAGCCGGGTTCTGCCACATCTGACGGTTCATCGCGGGCACGACGAGTAGCGGGCAACCGCGCGCAATGCACAGCGTCGAGAGCAGGTCGTCGCACCTGCCGTGTGCGAGCCTGGCGAGAAAGTCGGTGGAAGCTGGCGCGATGACGAGCACATCCGCCTCGCGCGACAGATCGATATGCGGCATGTTGTTCGGTATGCGCGCATCCCACTGCGATGTGTAGACGGGACGGCCAGAGAGCGCCTGCATCGTGACGGGCGTGATGAACTGCGTGGCCGCTTCGGTCATCACGATCTGCACGGTGGCGCCGGCCTTGATGAGAAGCCGCGTGAGTTCCGCGATCTTGTAGCAGGCGATGCCGCCGGTCAGGCCGAGAACGAGGTGCTTACCTGCGAGTTCCAATTTGCCTCCGTCGCATGAGAAACGCGGTTCCGTGAAGGGAACCGCATCGCGACCATCACCGCGAACCGCGCACGCGCCGCAATTCGTCGATTACCAGCAGCACCGCGCCAACGGTGATGCCGCTGTCGGCGAGATTGAACGCTGGCCAGTGCCATGCGTTCACGTGGAAATCGAGAAAATCGATGACATGGCCGTATATCAGGCGATCGATGACATTGCCGATCGCGCCGCCCATGATGAGCGCGAGCGCCGTGCAGAACAGCCGCTGGCCCGAGTGCTTCTTCAGCAGATAGCAGATCACGACCGCCGCGATCACGCCCAGCGCCGTGAACGCCCAGCGCTGCCAGCCGCCCGCCATCGCGAGGAAGCTGAACGCCGCGCCTTTGTTATAGACGAGGATCAGGTTGAAGAAGGGCGCGAGCGCATGCGGCTCGCGGTAGGCGAATACCTTCTGCACGGCGATCTTCGTCAACTGGTCCAACAGAATGACGATCAGCGCGACGTCGAGCCACGGTGCGAGCGAGCCGCTCGCATTGCTGGAAGTTTGCTTTGCCATCGATCGAGCCATTTATGCCGCGCCTCGCGTTTCACCAGCGCCGTACAAGTTGGAGAAGCAGCGGCCGCACAGACCAGGGTGATCCGCGTGCGAGCCGACGTCCGCGCAATAGTGCCAGCAGCGCTCGCACTTCAGATAGCTCGATGCCGTGACATCGACGCCTTCTTCCGCTTCGCTCGCCACTTTCTCGGCCTTTGCCGCCGAGGTGATCAGCACGAAGTGCAATGCGTCCAGACTCATGAGCGCGTCGTAACGCGCGCCGCTTGCGCGCATCACAACTTCCGCCTGCAGCGACGAGCCGATCAGACCGGCGGTGCGCGCTTCTTCCAGCGCCTTCGTCACGTCGCTGCGAACGCCGCGGATGATCGACCATTTCGCGAGCAGTTTGTCTGCATCGGCGATTTCCGGATAGGTCATGTACAGCTCGGTGAAGATCGTGTCATGACCGGGCACGAGCACCTTGTACGCTTCTTCCGCCGTGAACGACAGGTACGGTGCGATCAGGCGCAGCACGCCATGCGCGATGTAATACAGCGCCGTCTGCGCGCTGCGACGTGCGCGCGAGTCGGGCTTCATCGTGTAAAGACGGTCCTTCAGCACGTCGAGATAGAAGCCGCCCTGATCTTCCGAGAAGAACGTGGCGAGCTTGGCGACGACCGGATGAAACTCGTACTTTTCGTAATGCGCGAGCGCGTCTTCCTGACGATTCTTTGTGAGCGCGACGGCATAGCGATCGATTTCGAGCCAGTCTTCAACCGGCACCGCGTCCTTCTCGAAATCGAAGTCCGACAGATTCGCGAGCAGGAAGCGCAACGTATTGCGGATCCTGCGATACGTCTCCGTCACGCGCTTGAGAATTTCCTCGGAGATCGCGAGTTCGCCCGAATAGTCGGTCGATGCGATCCACAAGCGGATGATTTCCGCGCTCAGACGGTTCGACACTTCATGCGGATCGACGCCGTTGCCGAGCGACTTCGACATCTTGCGGCCTTCGCCATCGACGGTGAAGCCGTGCGTGAGCAGCGCGTCGTAGGGCGGACAGCCATCGAGCATAGACGCGGTCAAGAGCGACGAATGGAACCAGCCGCGATGCTGGTCCGAACCTTCGAGATAGAGGTTAGCCGGGAATTGCAACGAATCCTTGTGCGAGCCGCGCAGCACGTGCCAGTGCGTCGTGCCGGAATCGAACCACACGTCGAGCGTGTCGCGGTTCTTTTCGTACATGTTGGCGTCGTCGCCGAGCAGTTCGCGCGGATCGAGCTTCTGCCACGTTTCGATGCCGCCTTCCTCGACGCGCTTCGCCACTTCTTCCAGCAACTCGAGCGTGCGCGGATGCAGTTCGCCCGTTTCCTTGTGGACGAAGAACGCCATCGGCACGCCCCACTGACGCTGACGCGAGAGCGTCCAGTCCGGACGATTCGCGATCATGCTGAAGAGACGCTGCTTGCCCCACGACGGATAGAACGCCGTGTTCTCCACGCCTTCGAGTGCGATTTCGCGCAGCGTGCGGCCGCCGTCCTTTGGCGTCACGTCCATGCCCGCGAACCATTGCGAGGTCGCACGATAGATGATCGGCGTCTTGTGGCGCCAGCAGTGCATGTAACTGTGCGTGTACTTTTCGGTCTTCAGCAGCGAGCCGGCGGCCTCAAGCGCTTCGACGATCTGCGGATTTGCCTTCCAGATCGACAGCCCGCCGAACAGCGGTAGCGATTCGATGTAGCGGCCATCGCCCATCACCGGATTGATGATGTCCGAGTCCGACATGCCATGTGCCTTGCACGACACGAAGTCTTCCACGCCGTAGGCCGGCGACGAGTGGACGACGCCCGTGCCGCTTTCGGTCGTCACGTAATCGCCGAGATAGACGGGCGACGTGCGCTTGTAGCCCGGATGCGCGGCCGCCAGCGGATGATGAAAACGCAGATTGGCCAGCTTCTCACCGGTCGCAGTCACGATGACTTCGCCCGTCAGGCCGTAGTTCTTCAGGCATTCCTCGAGGCGTTCCTGCGCGAGGATCAGGAGACCGCGCGGCGTATCGACCAGCGCGTAGACGATCTCCGGATACGCGTTCAGCGCCTGGTTGGCGGGAATGGTCCACGGCGTTGTCGTCCAGATGACGATGCCGCCTTCCTGCTTCGGCAACGCGTTCAAGCCGAACGCTTGTGCGGTCTTTTCCGGCTCCGCGAACGCGAACATCACGTCGATGGTCAGATCGGTCTTGTCCTTGTACTCGACTTCCGCTTCGGCCAGCGCCGAGCCGCAGTCGAAGCACCAGTTCACCGGCTTGAGACCACGGAACACGAAGCCCTTTTCCATGATCTTGCCGAGCGCGCGGATTTCGCCCGCTTCGTTCGCGAAGTTCATGGTCTTGTACGGATTGTCCCAGTCGCCGAGCACGCCCAGACGGCGGAAGCTGACCGTCTGCTTCTCGATCTGCTCGCTCGCATAGGCGCGCGTTTTCTGCATCACTTCGATGGCGAGCAGAGTCTTGCCGAACTGCTTTTCGGTCTGGATTTCGATCGGCATGCCGTGGCAGTCCCAGCCCGGCACGTAGACCGCGTCGAAACCCGCGAGATTGCGCGCCTTGACGATCATGTCCTTCAGGATCTTGTTCACCGCGTGGCCCAAGTGGATGTCGCCGTTCGCATACGGCGGGCCGTCGTGCAGGATGAACTTCTTGCGGCCCTTCGAGGCGGCGCGGATCTTCTCGTAGACCTTGTTGTCGTGCCATTTCTTGACCCATGCGGGTTCGCGCTTGGGCAAGTCGCCGCGCATCGGGAAGGGCGTGTCGAGTAGATTGACGGGGTACTTCGCGGAGGCTTTCTCTTTCTTGTCGCTCATGGGTGACTCAAATGAATTCGGTGAGACTATGCGTGCGAAACGCGCGATGTGTCGGCAGGACGGGGCAGCGGGCAGCGCAGGCTCGAACGAGCGAGTGCCGCACACTCACCTAATTCGATCGGTCGCCGAAATGGCGAAGCCCGTAGCGCGGCTGCCCGCATTGCTCGCGGGCGGCAAGCCGAAATACGCGCGTGCGTTGTCGGTGTCGCGCGCGATGGCGGCCGACAGCGTTTCGAGGTCGACGTACTTTTCCTCATCGTGCAGCTTCTTCAGAAACTCGACGCGCACGAGCTTGCCGTAGGCCTCGCCGTGCCAGTCGAGTACGTAGACTTCCAGCAGCACGCGGCCGGAATCGTCGACGGTCGGGCGCAGGCCGACGCTCGCCACGGCGGGCAGCGGTTCATCGGCGAGACCGTGCACGCGCACCACGAAAATGCCCGACAGCGCCGGCCGCTTGTGCGCGATCGGAAGATTGAGCGTGGGAAAGCCGAGTTCGCGGCCGAGCTTGGCGCCATGCACGACGTGACCGCTGATCACATACGGACGCCCGAGCGCGACCTGCGCGGCGTCGAGATCGCCCGCGACCAGCAACGCGCGCACCGACGACGACGAAATGCGCGCGCCGTTCGGATGCGCGACGGTTGCCATCTGCTCGACTTCGAAGCCGTATCTCTCGCCGGCGGCCTTGAGAGAATCGAAATTGCCGGCGCGTTTGGCGCCGTAGCAGAAGTCGTCGCCGACCATGACCCAGCGCGCGTGCAGGCCATCGACGATGACGTTCTTCACGAACGTATCCGGCGACTGGCTCGCGAACCTCTTGTTGAAATGCTCGACCACGACGCGATCGACGCCGTTGGTGCGCAGCGCCTCGGGCTTGTCGCGCAGCATCGCGATGCGCGGCGGCGCGCCCGCCGGATTGAAGAACTCGCGCGGATGTGGTTCGAAGGTCATCACGCAGACCGGCAGGTTGCGCGCGTTGGCGGCAGCACGTACGCGCACGAGCAGCGCCTGATGACCGCGATGGACGCCGTCGAAATTGCCGATGGTCAGTGCGCAGGGCGCTCGGCTCTCGGCATTGGGAAGACCGCGAAAGACTCTCACGATAGGCGTTGGTCGGTGGGAAAGGTTTTATGCTGTAAAGCATTAAATTATAAACGTTCGCCGGCTAAACGTTCGCCGGCATCGACGGGCGCGAGGGGTCGGCGCGCATCGGCGATTTCCGTCCTTCGGCCGGACCGTTGGCACGATTCTCGCCATCTTCGAATGATAAAATTCGCGGATGAAAAACATCGTCATTCTGATCTCCGGACGCGGCAGTAACATGGAGGCCGTCTTGCGGGCATGCGCTCGCGAGGGGTGGCCGGCGCGCGTCCGTACGGTCATTTCCAATAAAACCGATGCCGCCGGCCTGAGCTTCGCGCAGGCGAACGGCATCGAAACCGCGCTGGTGGATCACCGCGAATTCGACGGCCGCGACGCGTTCGATGCGGCGCTCGCGCGCGAAATCGATCGCTTCGAACCGGACCTCGTCGTGCTCGCGGGCTTCATGCGCGTGTTGACCGACGGCTTCGTGAATCGCTACACGGGGCGCATGCTCAATGTGCATCCATCGCTGCTGCCGTGTTTTCCGGGGCTGCGCACGCATCAGCAGGCGCTCGACGCCGGCGTGCGCGTGCACGGCGCCACGGTGCATTTCGTCACGCCGACGCTCGATCATGGGCCGATCGTCGCGCAGGGCGCGGTGCCGGTCGCAGCCGGCGACGATGCCGCCGCGCTTGCGGCACGCGTGCTCGCGGTCGAGCACGTCATCTACTCGCGCGCGGTGCGCTGGTTTATCGAAGGGCGTCTTTCGATCGAAGGGGAGCGCGTAACGCTGACGCCGTCTGAGCCGCAATGGCTCTTTGCCGACATTGCCGGGGCGGGCGCATGAGACTGCATGGATTTCTGATCGGACAAACCGAAACACTGCTTGCGGATGTACTCCGCTTTTCCGGCCCCGCCGATGCGGCGACGAGCCGTTTCTTCCGCGCGCATCCGAAGCTCGGACACAGCGAGCGCGGCGTGATCGCGGAAGCGGTGTTCGCGGTGCTGCGCCGGAAAATGGAGTTTTCGCATCTCGCGGAAAGCGGCAGTAGCAGCGGCAATCAGGCGCGCCGTCTCGCGCTGCTCGGCCTGATGCAGACCGCGGGCCTCACGGCGCTCAAGCCGTTCGTTTCCGCTGACGAGTATCAGTGGCTCGCGCAGGTTTCGAAGATCGACCCGGCGAGCCTGCCGGTGCGCGTGCGCACGAATCTGCCGCAATGGATCTATGACGCGCTGTGCAAGCGCTTCGAGCCGGAGGAATTATTGGCGCAGCTCGCCGCCGCGCTAAACTATCCGGCGCCGCTCGATCTGCGCAGCAATCCGATGAAGGCCGACCGCAAGGCCGTGCTGAAGTCGCTCACCGAAGCGGGCATCGACGCGGGCGAAATGCCGTTCGCGCCGTTTGGCATCCGCGTCGAAGGCAAACCCGCGCTCACGCGTCTCGCGCCGTTCCAGGAAGGCTGGATCGAGGTGCACGACGAAGGCAGTCAGCTTCTATGCTCGCTGATGGCGCCGCGCCGCGGCGAGATGATCGTCGATTTCTGCGCGGGCGCGGGCGGCAAGACGCTGGCGCTCGGCGTGATGATGCGCTCGACTGGCCGACTGTACGCCTTCGACGTGTCGGACCGGCGTCTGGCCAAGCTCAAGCCGCGTCTCACGCGCAGCGGCCTGTCGAACGTGAATCCGGTGCTGCTCGACAGCGAGCAAGACGCGAAGATCAAGCGTCTCGCGGGCAAGATCGACCGCGTGCTCGTCGATGCGCCGTGTTCCGGCCTCGGCACGCTGCGCCGCAATCCGGATTTGAAATGGCGCCAGTCGCCGCAGTCGGTGGCGGAACTCACGCCGAAGCAGTTGTCGATTCTCAGGAGCGCCGCGCGCCTCGTGAAGACCGGCGGTCGTGTGGTTTACGCGACCTGCTCAATGCTCGAAGCGGAGAACGAGGACATCGTGAAGCAGTTCCTCGAGACGCACCCGAACTTCCGCGTCGTGCCCGCGCGCGACGTGCTAGCGGAGCAGCGCATCGATCTGGACACCGGCGAATTCCTGTCGCTGTGGCCACACCAGCACGGCACCGATGGCTTCTTCGCCGCCGTGCTGGAGCGCGTACCGGACGCGAAGAAGGCCGCGACGGCGGTTGAAGCAGCCGAGTGAGCATGGACAATCGCTACCTGACCGATTTCGTCAAACGGCTCGCGCGCGATTTCGGCGAGCCACAGGTGATCTGGCCGGCGGCGGTGCTGATTGGTTTGCTCGTCGTCGCGTACTGGTGCGCGCGGCTGCTTCGTAAGAAGCTCGATGCGCGCCGCGAGTCGCGCTTCGAGGCCGTGCGCTTCGGCGCGGAAAGTCTCAACAAGGCGCTGTTTCCACTGCTCGGGACGGTGTTTGTGACGATCGCGCAAGTGTCGCTGGCGCCGTTCATCCACATGGCGTTTTTGCGGCTCGCGCTGGTGCCGCTGTGCGGCATCACGGTCATCTACATGATGTTCTACGTCGCGCGGCGTGTGTTCAGCCGCGGCAGCAGCGAGCCCGAAGCGGGCGCGCTGCTGTATCTGTTCGAGAAGATCGTCACCGTGATTGTCTGGGTGACAATGCTGCTCACTGTAATGGGGATTCAGGACGACGTCGTGCACTGGATGGGCAGCGTGCGCTTCAATATCGCGAATGCGCACATGACGCTGCTCTCGCTCGCCTCGGGCATGCTGTGGGTCTGCGTGACGCTGATCGTCGCGATGTGGGCCGGCGCGCTGCTCGACGAGCGTCTGATGCGCGCCCGTTCGCTCGATGCGAACCTCAAGGTCGTGCTGGCGCGCATCGCCCGCGCGCTGATGATTCTCGCGGCGATTCTCGTGAGCCTGTCGATCGTCGGCATCGACATCACGGTGCTCTGGGTGTTCGGCGGCGCGCTGGGCGTCGGGCTGGGCTTCGGCCTACAGAAGATCGCGAGCAATTACGTGTCGGGCTTCATCATTCTGCTGGACCGCTCGCTTAGGCTCGGCGACATGATCAGCGTGAGCGGCAGCCAGGGCACTGTCACGCAGATTCGCACGCGCTATACGGTGGTGCGTGGCCTCGACGGCATCGAAACGCTGATTCCGAACGAAAAGCTCATCACGGACGTGGTGCAGAATCATTCGTCTTACCTGACGCGCGGCAACGCGAAGATCGCCGTGCAGGTTAGCTATCGCAGCGACGTGGAACACGCAATGGAACTGCTCGTCGAAGCGACCAGGGGCGTCGATCGCGTGCTGCAGGATCCGATGCCCGCCACGCTGCTCGCGAGTTTCGGCGCGGACGGCATCAATCTGGAACTGAGCTTCTGGATCGAGGATGCCGCGAAAGGCATGGGCGGCATAAAGTCGCAGGTCAACCGCAGCGTCTGGCGTTTATTCTCGCAGCACGGCATTGAAATTCCCTACGCTCAACGTGAGATTAGGATTATCGACAGCGCGCCCCGGCTTCGGTATTAAATGCCGGAAATAGCGGCGGCAATCCCGCTACAGGGGCCTGAGCGCACGTTTCACCGCTCAATTTCCCGATTTGATCGGGGAATCAACGCCAATTCGGGACGTCAGATTTTTCTCGTTTAGGTAAGGTTCAAAAAATCCACTTTTAGGACAATGGGTTGGAACGCATGCAGTAAAATGCGATCGAATTTCGGTGCCTGCCTTACAGGCGCCCGACAATGTCAGAAGGTCTGTTTTGATCGGCTATTTTTTCCGAATTTCCCAGTTACACAGGTAAACCACCTTGCTGAGTTCTTCCCTCGACTTTCTCGCCAACGGCTTGCTGCGTGCCTCCTGGTGGCAGATCGTGCTGTTCACGCTTGCGATGACTCACGTCACCATCGCGGGTGTCACGATCTACCTCCACCGTTGCCAGGCGCACCGCGCGCTGGACCTGCATCCGATCGCGAGCCATTTCTTCCGCTTCTGGTTGTGGTCCACCACGGGCATGCTGACCGGTCAGTGGGCGGCCATCCACCGCAAGCATCACGCAAAGTGCGAAACCGAAGAGGATCCGCATAGCCCGCAGACGCGCGGCATCTGGAAGGTGCTGCTCGAAGGCGCGGAACTCTATCGCGCCGAAGCGAAAAACGAGGAAACGCTGCGCAAGTTCAGCCACGGCACGCCGAACGACTGGATGGAGCGCAACGTGTACACGCGTTATTCGATTCTCGGCATCAGCATCATGATGGTGATCGACGTCGCGCTGTTCGGCAGCGTCGGCCTGTCAGTGTGGGCCGTGCAGATGATCTGGATCCCGTTCTGGGCGGCCGGCGTCGTCAACGGTCTCGCGCATTTCTGGGGCGCGCACTTCTGGGGTTATCGCAATTTCAATTCGCCGGACGCCAGCACCAACATTTTCCCGCTCGGCATTCTGATCGGCGGCGAAGAACTGCATAACAATCACCACACGCATGCCACGTCGGCCAAGCTGTCGAGTAAATGGTACGAATTCGATATCGGCTGGCTTTACATCCGCGTGTTGTCCGCCGTCGGTCTGGCCAAGGTGAAGAAGCTGGCGCCGACGCCGAAACTCGCCGCGAGCAAGTCGGTGCTGGATCAGGACACGCTGCAAGCCGTGCTGTCAAACCGCTATGAAGTGATGGTGCGTTACGGCAAGACGCTCAAGCAGGCTTACGCCCAAGAACTCGCCAAGCTCAAGGAAGGCGGCGCGCGCGAGAAATATCAGCTCATGTACGGCGCGCGCAAGTGGTTCCACAAGGAAGAAGACGGTCTGAACGAACGGCAGCGCAAGCAGTTGCCGGAACTGTTCTCGGATAATCAGCGGCTGCGTACCTTCATTGAACTGCGCAAGGACCTGTCGTCGATGTGGAATCGCTCCAATGCATCGCGCGAACAACTGCTCGCGCAATTGCAGGACTGGTGCCATCGCGCGGAGGAGAGCGGCATCAAGGCGCTGCAGGACTTCTCGATACGCCTGCGACGCTACGCCTGACACGCGTAATCCGTTAAAATTAAACGACGTCACAAGACCCCGCTCTGGCGGGGTCTT
This sequence comes from Caballeronia sp. BR6202001591004, assembly GCA_029439525.1. GTDB lineage: Bacteria > Pseudomonadota > Gammaproteobacteria > Burkholderiales > Burkholderiaceae > Caballeronia. The sequence goes on along the minus strand of JAQFVJ010000021.1, from coordinate 7,333 downwards.
TGTTTTGGGGCGGCCGATTTTCGCGTTGATGTGTATGCTTCAGGAACAGCAGGGGACAGGAGACATGGAAGCGATCAGGAGCGTCGAGTACGACCGGCCGCAGGGCCTGCCGTGCGGAGTGGGCGAGGCGTGGGCGCGCGTGCCGCAGGCACCGTCGCCGGAAGAACGGGGCGAGTTGAAGGCGCGCATTCGTGTGTTGCTGAAGCGGGAAGAGGCGGTGCTGGTGGCGCATTATTACGTCGATGCCGAACTCCAGGAACTCGCCGATGAAACCGGCGGCTGTGTTGCCGATTCGCTCGAAATGGCGCGCTTCGGGCGCGATCACGCGGCGAAGACGCTGGTCGTGGCGGGCGTGCGCTTCATGGGTGAGACGGGGAAGATCCTGAGCCCGGACAAGCGCGTGCTGATGCCCGATCTCGATGCGACATGTTCTCTCGACCTCGGCTGTTCTGCCGACGAGTTCTCCGCTTTCTGCGATGCGCATCCCGACCGCACGGTCGTCGTCTACGCGAACACAAGCGCCGCCGTGAAAGCGCGCGCGGACTGGATGGTGACATCGTCGATCGGCCTCGAAATCGTCGCGGATCTGCACGCGCGCGGCGAGAAGATTCTGTGGGCGCCGGATCGTCACCTCGGCGGGTACATCCAGAAGAAAACCGGCGCCGACATGCTGCTGTGGCAAGGCTCGTGTCTCGTGCACGACGAGTTCAAGGGCATCGAACTCGACCTGCTGCGCCCCGAATATCCCGACGCGAAGATTCTCGTGCATCCGGAATCGCCGGAAGGCGTGGTCAAGCTCGCGGATGTGGTTGGCTCGACCACGCAACTGATCGACGCCGCCGTGAAGCTCGATGCGACGCGCTTCATCGTCGCGACCGATCTCAGCATTCTGCACAAGATGCAGCTCGCGGCCCCCGGCAAGACCTTCATCGCCGCGCCGACGGCCGGCAACAGCGCGACCTGCAAGAGCTGCGCGCATTGCCCGTGGATGGCGATGAACGGCCTGGCTAATCTCGCCGACGTGCTCGAGCGCGGCCACAACGAGATTCACGTCGATGCGGCCATCGGTGAACGCGCGCGCGTGCCGATCGATCGCATGCTCGAGTTCGCCGCGCGTCATAAGAAACGCGTGCAGGCGAGCGGCGATCTCGCGAAAAACACCACGCTGTTTTCGAACGTAGGAGCCGCGTGATGACGATCTTCGATGAAGCCCGCGCCGAATACGGCGACGCGTTCGATGCCACGCTCGCACGTAACGTCGTCGATGCGCTGGAGGAAGACGTCGGCAGCGGCGACCACACGGACCTGCTCGTGCCCGCCGATGTTTGGCGCACCGCGCGCATCATCGTGCGCGAGTCCGCCGTGCTGTGCGGAGCGCTGTGGTTCGACGAAGTGATGCGCCGCGTCGATCCGTCGATCGAAGTCGAATGGCAATATCGCGAAGGCAAACGCATGGCCGAAAACACGCCCGTCGTGCTGCTGCACGGACCGGCGCGCTCGCTTTTGACGGCGGAACGCAACGGCTTGAACTTCCTGCAATTGCTGTCGGGCGTGGCCACGGCGACGCGCCGTTATGTCGATGCCATCGAAGGCATCGAAGGTGCACGCGCGCGCATTCTCGACACGCGCAAGACGTTGCCGGGTCTGCGGCTCGCGCAAAAGTACGCGGTGCGCGTCGGCGGCGGCGCGAATCAGCGGCTCGCGCTCTACGACGGCATTCTGATCAAGGAAAACCATATCGCGGCAGCGGGCGGCGTCGGCGCGGCGATGGACGCGGCCATCGCGCTGAACGCGGGCGTGACGATCCAGATCGAAGTCGAAACGCTGGAGCAACTGGGGACGGCTCTCGCCCATCGCGCGGAGTCGGTGCTGCTCGACAACTTCACGCTCGACATGATGCGCGATGCCGTGCGCATCACGGGCGGACGCGCGTTGCTCGAAGTGTCGGGCGGCGTGAACTTCGACTCGGTGCGGGCGATCGCGGAGACGGGCGTCGATCGCATTTCCATCGGCGCGCTCACGAAGGACGTGCGCGCGACCGATTTCTCCATGCGCCTGCTTTAACGTTCAAACGGCGCGGCGGGGCGTGGCCGGCGGTATGTATCAGCACCGTCGGCCATGCCTTGGGCAACGTGTTTGGCCAGTCGCGGCTGTAGTGCAGGCCGCGGCTTTCGCGCCGCGCGCAGGCGCTCTCGACGATCAGCGACGCCACATCGACGAGATTGCGCAATTCCAGCAGATCGCGGCTCACCTTGAAGTTCGCGTAGTCCTCGTGGATCTCGTCACGCAACAACGCGATACGATGCTGCGCGCGCGCCAACCGCTTGCCCGTTCGGACGATGCCGACGTAATTCCACATCAGACGCCGCAACTCGTCCCAGTTGTGCGCGACTACGATTTCCTCGTCCGGATCGGAGACGCGGCTTTCGTCCCAGTCGGGCAGTTCGGCGTGACAGCCTGAAGAGAAGCCGTCCGCTTCGATCGCCTCTGCCACCGCACGACCGACGACTAGGCATTCGAGCAGCGAGTTGCTGGCGAGCCGGTTCGCGCCGTGTAGGCCAGTATACGACGTCTCGCCGACCGAATACAACCCGGGGTGATCGGTGCGGCCCGCCAGATCGGTGACCACGCCGCCGCATGTGTAGTGTGCAGCCGGCACGACCGGAATCGGCTCTTTCGCGATATCGATGCCGAATTCGCGGCAGCGCGCGAAGATGGTCGGGAAATGCTCCTCGAGAAACGCGCGCGGCTGATGGCTGATATCAAGATATACGCAGTCGATGCCGCGCTTCTTGATCTCGAAGTCGATCGCGCGCGCGACGATATCGCGCGGCGCGAGTTCGGCGCGTTCGTCGTGCGCGGGCATGAAGCGCGTGCCGTCGGGCAGACGCAGCACGCCGCCTTCGCCGCGCACGGCTTCGGAAATGAGGAAGGACTTCGCGTACGGATGGAACAGGCAGGTCGGATGGAACTGGATGAACTCCATGTTTGCGACGCGGCAGCCCGCGCGCCACGCCATCGCGATACCGTCGCCGGTCGCGATATCGGGGTTGGTCGTGTAGAGATAGACCTTGCCTGCGCCGCCGGTCGCGAGGACCGTGTGCGGCGCCTGGATCGTCACGGTGCGGCCACTGTTCAGATCGAGCGCATACAAGCCGTGACAGCGATGCCCTGGCAGGCCGAGCCGGTCCGACGTGATGAGATCGATCGCGTAGTGATCTTCGAGAACGGTGATGTTCGGATGCCGGCGCACGCGCTCGTTGAGCGTGCTGACGACCGCGTGACCCGTGGCGTCCGCCGCATGGATGATGCGCCGATGGCTATGTCCGCCTTCGCGCGTCAGATGGAAGCCCAGTTCGGCGGAAACATCGCGCGTGAACGGCACGCCTGCATCGATCAGCCATTCGATCGCTGCGCGACCGTTTTCGACGATGAAGCGCGTCGCGGCTTCGTCGCACAGTCCGCCGCCCGCGATCAGAGTATCCGCGACGTGATTGTCGATGCTATCCGCCGAATCCAGCACCGCCGCGATGCCGCCTTGCGCCCAGTCACTCGCACCCTCGCTCACGGCACGCTTCGCGATGATCGCGATACGCCGCGTCTCGGCCAGATTCAGCGCGACGCTCAGGCCGGCGAGGCCACTTCCTACGATCACTACATCGAAATTCATGCCGTCCGTTCTCCGTCCATGTTTTATTGACAGCGGACAAGCATACCCTGCGAGGTACGCGAGGGACATGAAAAACCGGCGCACGAGCGTGTGAAGAGCATGTGAAAAGCGCGCAAGAAAACAAAAAGCCCCGCGATGGCGGGTCTTTTTGTGTCTACGTCAGGCTTTCAATCTCAAGTGGATTACTTGATCTTGGTTTCCTTGTAGTCAACATGCTTGCGGGCGACCGGATCAAATTTCTTGATCAGCATCTTTTCCGGCATGTTGCGCTTGTTCTTGGTGGTCGTGTAGAAGTGACCCGTGCCTGCGGTCGACTCCAGCTTGATCTTGTCGCGTGCGCCTTTGGCCATGTGCGTGCTCCTTAGATTTCACCGCGTGCGCGCAAATCCGCGAGCACGGCGTCAATACCGTTCTTGTCGATCAGTCGCAGACCGGCGTTCGAGACGCGCAGACGGACCCAGCGGTTTTCGCTTTCAACGAAGAAACGGCGGTTCAGCAGGTTCGGCAGGAAACGACGCTTGGTCTTATTGTTTGCGTGGGAAACGTTGTTGCCCGACATCGGGCTTTTCCTAGTTACTTGGCATACGCGTGGCATGCTGATACTCCTAATTTTGTCTGAGTCGAACGCCCAGCGAATGAATGAAGGCAAAAATAGTTCGCCGATGTCTCCTTGCTTCGCCCGGTTGCCCCCGGTTGCCCCCTTTACCTTTACCCTGGGGACTTGGCAGCACGGTTATATTGCCAGAACCACGTAAGTCAGGTGAGCTGAAAAAAGCAGATATAAATTTTAGCAGGAAAAACGCTGCAATATCAAGATATTTAGTCGTTTTCCGGTTATGATAACGCAGTCATAACATAAGACTCGCGGAATCAGCGTGAGTTCGCTCAAAGCCAGCCCTTAAAGCCAGCCCTCTTGCGCGAACGAGCTGATCTCGTTGCCCGCGACGATGAAATGGTCCAGCAGTTTCACGTCGATGAGCGCCAGCGCATCCGTCAGCATGCGCGTGAGCTTGTGGGGTCGGCGGCGCTCGGCACGACGCCGCCCGACGGATGATTATGGGCGACGTCAGCCCCGCCGCGTGGACCGACAGCGCGGCCGGACGATTTCGCGCGGATAGACCGCGAAGCGCGTGAGTGTGCCCTGCGTTTCCTCGCGGATATCGAGCAACTGATGATGGCGCGTGTCGAGATAAAGGCAGACGAATACCTCCGTCGGCCGGGTGTCGATCTGCGTCCGCAGAAAGTCCTCGACCGCACCCGGCGAATTGAGCAGCGGCCGCTCGCGCGTCTTTTCCGACAGCGCGCGGCGGCACAGTTCGGAGATGCCGAGCAGCAGCGACGCCCGTGCTTTGCCGACGCCGCGCTCGTCCTGAAGCGCGAACGCGGATGGCATCGAGCAGGCCGCGCAGCGAGCCGAAGCGCCTTAGCAGCGAGCGCGCGACATCGATCGCGGTCAGGCCCGGCAGCCCCGCATTGAGGAAGAGGGCGAGCAGTTCGGCATCCGACAGCGTCACGGCGCCGTGTTTCAATAGCCGCTCGCGCGGACGGTCCTTCGCGTTCTAGCCCGTGATTGGCATCGGGCGCGGTGACGGTCGGCGGCACGCCGATGAGTTCGAAGTCGGTGCTCAGCCTGCGCTCTTGTGAACTTTTGTCGCGCATCCTGTCGAATTGGGGTTGTTTCCTATCGGCGCGGTGCGCTGCAACTCTGTCTTACCTTACAATAGTGGTTTCGACGCCCGGTTCCGCCGGGCGACCAGCGGTTCGCTGCCTCGAGCGGAAGAGCCGCCGTGCCGGGTGCGCACCGGCCGCGCCTCATACTTCCGACTGAACCGCCACATCCAATACTCATGAGCATCATCGATGTCTCCGAGGTAAAACCCGGTTCCCACGTCACGCTTCATTACCGGCTCGCGCTGCCCGATGGCGCCGACATCGTCAGTACCTTCGCCGACAAGCCAGCGACACTGCTGCTGGGCGCGGGCCAACTGGCGCCGCCGCTGGAAGAGATTCTGCTGGGTCTGAAAATCGGGCACCATTCGACCTTTCGGCTAGAGCCAGATCAGGCGTTCGGGCCGTGCAATCCTGAAATTGGTGCAATAGGTGTCACTCGCGACGCTGCGTAAAAACAGCATGATCGGCGGGGATTTTTCGCCCGGCGATCTCGTCGAATTCAATGCGCCGAACGGGGGGCGCTATGCGGGGGTGCTGAAGGAAATCGGCGAAACCGCGGCCTTGTTCGATTTCAACCATCCGTTGGTCGGCCAGCCGCTGACCTTCGAAGTGAAAATCATTGGAATTCTGTAAGCCATGAGCGTGACTGAAAGCCTCAACGAAGTTCAGACCGACCTCGAAATCCTGCTCGCGCAACCGCGCGGCTTCTGCGCGGGTGTGGACCGCGCGATCGAGATCGTCGGGCGCGCGATCAAGCTGTTCGGCGCGCCCATCTACGTGCGCCATGAAATCGTGCACAATGCCTATGTGGTGGAAGACCTGCGCAAGAAGGGCGCGATCTTCATCGAGGATCTCGCCGACGTGCCGGAAGGCGCCACGCTGATCTTCAGCGCGCACGGCGTTTCGAAGGCGGTGCGAGGCGAAGCGGAAGCGCGCTGCCTGCGTGTGTTTGACGCGACATGCCCGCTCGTCACCAAGGTGCACATGGAAGTGGCGAAGATGCGCCAGGAAGGCTTCGATATCGTGATGATCGGCCACAAGGGCCATCCGGAAGTCGAAGGCACGATGGGCCAGTCGGGCGAGGGCATGCATCTGATCGAGGACATCGAGGACGTGAAAAAGCTCGATCTGCCCGATCCGAGCCGGATCGCCTATGTGACGCAGACGACGCTTTCCGTCGACGACGCCTCCGCCATCATCGACGCGTTGAAGGCGAAGTATCCGCAGGTCAAGGAGCCGAAGAAGCAGGACATCTGCTACGCGACGCAAAACCGTCAGGACGCGGTGAAAATCCTCGCGCCGCAGTGCGACGTGGTGATCGTGGTTGGCAGCCCGAACAGCTCGAATTCGAGCCGGCTGCGCGAGGTTGCCGAGAAGCGCGGCATTCCCGCCTATATGGTCGACTCGCCTACGCAGATCGACCCGGAATGGGTTGAAGGCAAGAAGCGCATCGGCGTGACGGCGGGTGCATCGGCGCCGGAAGTGCTCGCGCAGGCCGTGATCGCCCGTCTGCGCGAACTCGGGGTACGCGGCGTCCGTTCGCTGGAAGGCATCGAAGAGACGATCGCTTTTCCGTTGCCGCGCGGGCTTTCCCTGCCGCAGTGAGCGTGTTCTACATGGGCTTCATTCCCGGCCTCAAGGTATTCACGGCGGCGGTGCTGGGCGGCATCGGCAACCTGGGTGGCGCGATGGTCGGCGGCGTGCTGCTGGGTCTCATCGAACAGTTGGGCGCCGGTTATATCGGCAACCGACGGGCGGCGTCTTCGGTTCGAACTACCAGGACGTGTTCGCCTTCATCGTGCTGATCATCGTGCTCGTGTTCCGTCCGTCGGGTCTGCTGAACGTGTCGCGGACCGCGCTTAAAGATTCGTGTGAGGGGCTCAAAAACATGACTTCGATTCAACCGATTGAGCCGTCCACGACGCTCATCCCCGAGAAGAACATGACGAAAACGCTCGTCGTGGGCATTCTCACGACCGTTCTCGTGAGACG
>JAQFVJ010000020.1 GCA_029439525.1 Caballeronia sp. BR6202001591004 | reverse complement strand
CACGGCGCTGCTTCGCGACGGCAGACAGCAGGCCGCTTCGCGGCGTAAAAAAGTGGCAGGCTCATATGACGGATCGCTGTAATGCGGTAGCCAACCCGCGGATATTAGCGTGATTCACCGTCGGCCTTACTGCTACGCCACCCTCAGGAAATTTCCTTGACGCTGCCGGGGAGGCGGCTACTGCATAAAACAACCAAAAACAGCAGCCCCTTGTCTAACGAAACAAGCCAAAACCCGCAGCCTCAAAAAAGAACCAAAAACCGCCCCCCCGTGCACTTGGGCTATCCATCAAACCCTACCCGCAAGAGTGAAAACATGTCACAGATCGCTGATTCGGCGCATCTCGAAGGCACCCACACCCCCTCGCTGCCGTGGATCGAAAAGCTGATTTCTTTCGACACCGTCAGCCGCAACCCGAATCTGGGCCTGATTGAAACCGTCCGCGACGAACTCCGCTGTGCGGGCGTGGAAGCGACGATCACCACCGAGCCACGCGGCCAATGGGCGAACCTCTTCGCGACCATTCCCGCGCATGACGGCGAGACCAACGGCGGCATCGTGCTATCCGGTCATACGGATGTCGTGCCCGTCGACGGCCAGGACTTGGCAGAGCGACCCCTTCTCAAGCCCGAAGTACGCGACGGCCTCCTCTACGGCCGCCGCGTGTGCGATATGAAGGGTTTTATCGGCGCGGGGCTCAGTCTGCTGCCGAAGATGCAGAAGGAACACGCGAACGCCGCGATCGAGATTTCGCAACTCGCGTCCGCACCGTGACTCGATGCCACCGAGCAAACCGCCATCACGCAACTCATGCGCGCGCTGACGGAGAATCAGGAGAAGCGTAAGGTCGCCTACGGCACCGAAGCCGGTCTGTTCACGAACGCGGGCGTGCCGAGCAATATCGAGCAGGTGCACAAGGCGAACGAATATGTGTCGCTCGAACAACTCGCCGCGTGCGAAGCGTTCCTCACGAAATTCATCCACAGCATGTCCGTCGAAGCCCAGCCACGCTGAATCATCCGAGCCGCCGAACCACATCCATGTCTACCACGCCGCAGCATTCCGATCACACCATCAACGGCACGCCGATTCCCACGCTCGACGACATCGCCGGGCAGCACATGGCGCTGATGCCGTGGGTCGCGCGCACGCCGACCTTCGAAAACCACGATTTCCCGACGCTCGAAAGCACGCCCATCACGTTCAAGTTCGAACTGCTGCAGGCGAGCGGGACGTTCAAGGCGCGCGGCGCGTTCTCGAACATCCTCGCGCTGTCGGAGCGCGCGCGCGCGGCGGGCGTGACCTGCGTGTCGGCAGGCAATCATGCCGTCGCTGTCGCCTACGCGGCGCGGCGCATGGGCGTGGGCGCGAAGGTCGTCATCATCAAGAGCGCAAATCCGGCGCGCGTGGCGCTGTGCAGGCGCTTCGGAGCGGAAGTCGTGTTCGCGGAGAATATCGCAGAAGCGTTCGAAGTCGTGCGGCGTGTCGAGGCCGAGGAAGGACGCGTGTTCATCCATCCGTTCAACGGTTATTATACGGTGCTCGGTACGGCAACGCTCGGCTACGAATGGGCGACGCAGGCGCCCGATCTCGACGCGGCGATCGTGCCGATCGGCGGCGGCGGCCTCGCGGCGGGTGTGTCGACTGCGGTGCGCCTCGCGAATCCATCGCTGCATGTCTATGGCGTCGAACCGGAAGGCTCGGACGCGATGTGCCAGAGCTTCGCCACGAATCACACGATCAAGATGAGCGCGATGCACAGCATCGCCGATTCGCTTATGGCGCCGCATACCGAGCAATACAGCTACGAGCTGTGCTGCCGGCATATCGACGAGATCGTGACGATCTCCGACAACGAATTGCGTCACGGCATGCAGATGCTGTTCAGCGAAATGAAGCTCGCGGTGGAGCCGGCTTGCGCGGCGGCGACGGCTGCGCTGCTCGGTCCGTTGCGTGAACGCTTGCAGGGCAAACGCGTCGGCGTGTTGCTGTGCGGGACGAATACCGATCCGGAGACGTTCGCGCGGCATATGGCGGCCGCCGCCTGAAAACGCATCACGCATCAAGGCAAAAGCCCCGCACTTCTAAAGCCGAAGTCGTGGGGCTTTTTACATGCGAACGGCCTTACATCACTTCGGCCAGCTTTCTCGGCTCACTGCGCTGCATGAAGTAATTCGCCGCGATCACGCCCACCGTGACCAACGGCGATAAAGGTCGCAAGCGCATTCATCTCCGGGTTCAAGCCGAGGCGTACGCGGAAGAATACGACGAACGGCAGCGTCGTCGAACCGGGACCGGACAGGAACGCGGACAGCACGAGATCGTCGATCGACAGCGTGAACCAGCAGCCAGCCCGCGACCAGCGCCTGAGAGATCAGCGGCAACGTGGTCGCGAAGAACACGCGCAAGGGCGTCGCGCCGAGATCGAGCGCGGCTTCTTCCAGCGACGGATGCAGCTCGCGCACGCGCGACTCCACGATGATCGCGACATACGAGATATACAGCATCACGTGGCCGATGAAGATGGTAAACAGCCCGCGCTCCGCCGGCCAGCCGATGATTTTCGCCATCTCGACGAACAGCAGCAGCAAGATGCCCCCTGAATGATTTCAGGAATCACGAGCGGCGCGTTGATCATGCCCGTTTAGATAGAGCGTGAAGCCCCGGAAGCGCGCCATGCGCGCGAGCACGAAGCCCGCCGTGTCCCCCAATTGTACGAGCCTTCCGGAAGCTTGCGCGTAAACGCGATGTGCTCGAGCGCAGACGCCGTGAGCGGCATCAGCGTCGCGACACATGCCAGCGCGCCCGCGAGCCGCGCCAACTTCGCCACGGGGGGGCGCCAGTTTCTCGTTCTCATCTCGATTCTCCCTTGTTACGACTTATCACGACGTCGTGCCGCACGGGGCCGGCGACCTGTCCGTCGTCGGACTCGCCCCGCACGCCCTTTAAAAACCCGAAAACTACCATTAAACTAGAGTACGATAAAAAATAATGCACCGCCTGTCGCACAAAATGCACAGCACATGGACACGCGCGTTCGCAAGACTTGCGCACCATGGCCGAGGAGCGTCGCTGATATTGGGCGCGATAGGCGGCAAGCGCATCGAAGGCTTACCGTCATACGGAAAATGCGCGCATTTTAGCCCCTAATTCCGCGCGGCGGGATTGAATAAAACCACACTCATCAAAGTGGCTCGCATCCGTGCGAAGGCACGGTAATGTCATTATTCGTCACAGGGCTTTCGCATAGCCGACATCGCGTCAAATCGATCGCATATCGAGCGATGTTCGTGTCGACCCTCAGCTTACGAATAGCCAGCGGAACAGGTGTTGCTAGCCAATTCGATGTGCATCGCCATAAGCAACGCATCCTCAAAATCAGCAACGCAAGGCTCGCCGCCCGCCGTTGCACCGCTATTCGAGGGCGTCAGCCGCATGAACACCAATCCGTCCGCGTTTGCCCAACTCTCCGCCGCGAAGCCCGATGCGGCCGATCGCGTGGATCGCTTTAATTGTCGCGAGGGGCCGCGCCGTGCGCCGCGCGGACGCTGGTATTCCTTCGCGAGCGCGGGAGCGCTCGTCGCGGTCGGCTATATGGATCCCGGCAATTGGGCCACCGCGCTTGCCAGCGGCGCGCGGTATGGCTATCAGTTGCTCTTCGTCGTGCTGCTGGCGAGGAGTCTGATGGGCATGCTGGTGCAATGGGTCGCATCGCGCGTGGGCGTGGTGACGGGACACGATGATCTCGCGCAACTCTACCGCGAGCGCTATAGCCACCGCACCACGCTCGTGCTGTGGCTCGCCTGCGAGGTAGCGATCATCGCGTGCGACGTGGCTGAAGTCGTCGGCAGCGCGGTGGCCCTGCAAATGCTCTTCGGGATGTCGTTGACTGCGGGTGTGCTCGTCTCCGCGGTCGCGACATTCGCGATGCTCGCGCTGCAGAGCCCTGGCCAGCGTCCGCTGCAGCGCGCGGTGACGGCGCCGATCCTGTTCGTCGGTTTCTGCTTCGGGTCGAACTCGTGCTCGCGCATCCGGCGTGGAGCGATGCGCTGCGCGCCTTCACGCGAACTGCTGCGCAATGCGGGCATGCTGTGGCTCGCTGCCGGCGTGCTCGGCGTGCCGTGGATGCCGCACAACCTTTTCTACATTCGGCGCTGGTCAAGGTCACGTGGCCTCGCGCGATGACGATGCCACCCCATCGGTGAAGCCTTGCGCGGCGCGAATATCGACACGTTCGCCTCGCTCGGGCTGGCGTTCATCGTCAATCGCGCCGCTGGTCGGCAGCCATTGGGCGGCGATCGAATTCGCTGCCGCGCTGTTGGCGTGCGGCCTGAATGCGACGGTCACCGGCACGCTCGCCGGTTAGGCGGTCATGGAAGGCTTCCTGCAACTGAAGTTGGGTGCGGGCGCTGCTGGCCGCGGACTCGCGATCGGGCCTGCGCTCGTCGCGGTGGCGAGCTTCGGACAGCACGGATCGAACGCGTTGCGCGTCGCGACGCAGGTCGTGCTGAGTCTGCAGTTGCCACTCGCGGTGATTCCGCTCGTGCGCTTCGCATCGGATGAAAGCCTGATGAGATGATGGCGTGTCGCACGGGTACCGCTCGCGCGGCGTGGGCGTGGGCGTGGGCTGGCGTGATTGTCGCCTTGAACGGGACGTTGCTGTGGCAGGCGGCATGTCGGGTTGAGGTTGCATATAAACTATCACGGCAGGCATCTCCTTTGCTATGGGCTCACGCCTGAACCCAACAGCGGGCGCCACCCATTCAGCGAGCCACGCCCATGCGAGGACGCCTGCTTTGCCCCAGCCGTATAGTACGGGCAACCGACAGGACGCTAACTACATGGTTTCACTGGATTTCCACCGCGCGCCCTTGCGCCCCATCGCCTTGCTGGTGTTCACGCTGGGATTGAGCACAAGTGCCCACGCCACCGTCGCCGTTCTCGTTCTGCAACCCGCGCGCGAAGCCGCCGCGCAACCGCTGGAACTGACGCTACTCTATACCAATGACGATGCCAAGCCGCTCAACGTCGATGTCCCGAAGCAACTGACCGTCAACCTCACCAACGGGGATTTTCCGCCGGCGCCGCTGACGCTCACGCGCGACTCGAAGGTGGCCGACCGGCTGCGGCTCGCGCCGGGGCAATATCGGCGCGTGCGCTTTTCCGCACCGTGGCCCGACACGGCGCGCGGCACGATCAAGATCGATCCCGTGGGCTTCGATGCATCGCCGATGCTCGTCACGCTCAATCGCGGCGAGAATCAGGCGCAGATCGCCGCCGCCGAGCATTGCGAATCGCAGGCGACCACGCCCGTGCGACTTGCGACAGCGACCGCTGCCGCGAATACCTCCGCCGTGCCGACCAACACGCTGGACACGATGCTTTCGGGTCGCTTCTCAACCTTCGAGCCGACCTACTTCGCCGATGGCAAGAACGGCTCGAATCTGGCCAAGTTCCAGTTCAGCTTCAAGTACCGGCTGCATTTGCCGGACGATCCGCGCTCGCGCGGCTTCCTCGACAACCTCTATTTCAGCTATACGCAGACATCGATCTGGGATCTGTCGGCGCCGTCCGTGCCGTTCCGCGACACGAGCTATCAGCCGCAGTTGTTCTATTACGTCGAAGACACTGGCGTGAAGAGTTCGCTGTTCACGCGACTGGGCGTGGCGGCGGGTATTGGTCACGAGTCGAACGGCAAGGACGGCGAAGAATCGCGCTCGATCAACATCGCGTACGTGCGCTCGACGGTCGAGTTCGGTAATCTCAACGACAACCACCTGACGCTATCGCCGAAGTTCTATTACTACCTGTCGAAGAGCGGGAATCGCGATATCGCGGACTATCGCGATTGCGTGGATTTTCTGGTGAAATACGGCAGCCCGGATAGCTGGCAACTCGCGACGACGCTGCGCAAGGGCACGAAGCACTGGTACGGCAGCGTCGAATCGCAACTGACGTATCCGCTCGCGAAGCTCGTTGGCAGCGCCTGGGGCGGCTATCTGTTCGTCAGCTACTTCAACGGATACGGCGAGGACATTCTGGATTACAACCAGCGACATCACTGGATCGCGCGGATAGGCTACAGTATCGCCCGCTGAAGTTTTTTACGATTTTGATCAATGGGTTGCCGCCCTTTTTGTCGATGTGGCGACGTGGCCATGAGTGAATCCATGTTTTCGAATCTTCACGATTTGCGCGACAGTCCCTGCATCGGCGTGTGTTCCACGCTTTTCGACGAAGTCTGCAAAGGCTGTGGCCGCACGGCCGGCGAAGTGTCCAACTGGGTATTTCTCTCCGATGAGGAGAAGCGCGCGATTTGGGAACGCATCACGCGCGAAGGGACGGCGATGCGGTTCAAGTACGACAAGAAGATCTAAAAGCAAAACGGCCCGCCTCTCTCGAGACGGGCCGTTCCGTTAATTCCGGGCTTACCGGACGGGCGATTATTGAATGCCCTGACTCGACAAAAAGTCCTCATAATTCCCACCGAAGTCGCGCAACGTCCCATCGGTCTTCACTTCGATGATGCGATCCGCCAGCCAGCTCACAAACTCGCGGTCGTGCGACACGAAAATCAGCGTGCCTTCGAACTTTTCCAGCGCGATCTGCAGCGACTCGATCGACTCCATGTCCATGTGGTTGGTCGGCTCGTCCATCAGCAGCACGTTGTGCCGTCCAAGCATCAGCTTCCCCCAGATCATGCGGCCCTTCTCACCGCCCGACAGCACCTTCACGTTCTTCTTGATGTCGTCCGCGTTGAACAGCAGTCGACCCAGCGTGCCGCGCATCATCTGCTCGTCGTCGCCTTTCTTGCGGTATTGATCGATCCAGTCGGTCAGCGTCTCGTCCTTCGGAAACTCTTCGTACGTGTCCTGCGGCATATAGCCGACGTTCGCATTTTCGGCCCACTTCACGTTGCCGTGATCGAGTTCCAGCCAGCCCTTCAACGCCTTCAGCAGCGTGGTCTTGCCCGCACCGTTCTCGCCGATGATCGCGATACGCTCGCCCGGCTGCACGCTCAGATTGAAGTTCTGGAAGATTGTGCGCTCGTACTTCTTCGTGATGTCTTCCGCCACCACCGCGATGTTATGCAGCTTCTTCTCGTACTCGAAACGGATGAACGGGTTCTGACGCGACGACGGCTTGAATTCCTCGATCTTGATCTTGTCGATTATCTTGAGACGGTTGGTCGCCTGACGTGCCTTCGACTTGTTGGCCGAGAAGCGGCGCACGAAGTCCTGCAGGTCGGCCACGCGCTCCTTCGCCTTCTGGTTGGCGGCCTGCTGACGCTCGCGCGCTTGCGTCGACGCCAGCATGTAGTCATCGTAGTTGCCCGGCCAGACCTTCAACGTGCCGTAATCCATGTCCACCATGTGCGTGCAGACCTGGTTCAGGAAGTGCCGATCGTGCGAGATGATGATCATCGTCGAGTTGTATTGGTTGAGCACGTTTTCCAGCCAACGGATCGAGTTGATGTCGAGGTTGTTGGTCGGCTCGTCCAGCAGCAGCACGTCCGGCTTCGAGAACAGCGCCTGCGCCAGCAGCACGCGCAGCTTCCAGCCCGGCGCGATATTGCTCATCGGCCCGTTGTGATCGGCGATATTGATGCCGATGCAGAGCAGCAGTTCGCCCGCGCGCGCCTCGGCCGTGTAGCCGTCGTATTCGGCAAACTTGGCTTCGAGATCGGCGGCGCGCATGTAGTCGTGGTCGGTCGCGTCGGGGTTCGCGTAGATCGCGTCGCGCTCGGTCATCGCGGCCCACATTTCGGTGTGGCCCATCATGACGACGTCGAGCACGCGCATCTCTTCGTAGGCGAACTGATCCTGACGCAGCTTGCCCAGACGGATGTTCGGCTCCAGCACGACATTGCCGGAACTCGGCTCCAGATCGCCGCCGAGAATCTTCATGAAGGTCGACTTGCCACAGCCGTTGGCGCCGATCAGGCCATACCGGTTGCCTTCGCCGAACTTGACCGAAATGTTCTCGAAGAGGGGCTTGGGCCCGAATTGCATGGTGATATTGGCGGTAGACAGCACGGCGCGTCCTTTTGATTGGGGTACGACGCTGAGATTTTAACAGCTTTTAGAGCGGCGTTTTGAACCGCTACGGCGCGATTCGGCGCTTCGGAGGGGTCCGCAAGGGCCAAAGTGCCCGGACTCAAAAAACGACGGGGCGCGGCCTGCAAAGCGGCGCCCCGTATTTGTTTCCGGCGTTTCCGCACGCAGCGAATGCGCGCCCTTTTTAAATCCGTTCCGCGATGAATGTCTTCACGACGCTCGCCTCAGCAGGGACGATATCGAACTTTTGTGGCAGTTTTTCAAGTCCGACGAACGTCTGCGGACGTTCCGGCTCGCGATTAAGCACCTCGCGGATCGTCTCGCCGAACTTGATCGGCTGCGCGGTTTCCAGAACGATCATCGGCACGCCGGGCTTGAGGTTTTCGCGCGCGACCTTCACGCCGTCGGCCGTGTGGGTGTCGATCATCGTGTCGTAACGCTCGAACACGTCGCGGATGGTCTTCACGCGGTCGTCGTGATCGCTGCGACCCGACACGAAGCCGAATTGCTTCACGCGCGCGAAATCGCCGCTTGCCGCGAGATCGAAACCGCCCTTCTCCTCGACATCGCGGAACAGTTGCAGCACGCGCGCCGGATCGCGGCCGAGCAGATCGTACACGAAACGCTCGAAGTTCGACGCCTTCGAAATATCCATGCTCGGCGAAGTCGTGTGATACGTCTCCGCCGCACCGCGCACACGATACACGCCGGTTCTGAAGAACTCGTCGAGCACGTCGTTCTCGTTGGTCGCGACCACGAGCTGATCGATCGGCAGGCCCATCATGCGCGCGATATGCCCCGCGCACACATTGCCGAAGTTGCCCGACGGGACCGTGAACGACACGCGCTCGTCGTTGCTCTTCGTCGCGGCAAAATAGCCCTTGAAGTAGTACACGACCTGCGCGATCATGCGCGACCAGTTGATCGAATTGACCGTGCCGATCTCGTACTTCGCCTTATAGGCATGATCGTTGGAGATGGCCTTCACGATATCCTGGCAATTGTCGAAATTGCCCTCGACCGCCAGATTGAAGATGTTCGGATCCTGAAGCGAGAACATCTGCGCGGTCTGGAACGCGCTCATCTTCTTGTGCGGCGACAGCATGAACACGCGCACGCCGGTCTTGCCGCGCATCGCGTATTCGGCAGCACTGCCGGTGTCGCCCGAGGTCGCACCCAGAATGTTCAGCGTCTCGCCGTGTTTGGCCAGCGCGTACTCGAACAGGTTGCCGAGCAGTTGCATCGCCATATCCTTGAAGGCGAGCGTCGGGCCGTTCGACAGTTCCAGCAACGAGAGCGGCGTGCCGTTCTCGTTGCCGAGCGTCTTCAGCGGCGTGATCTGCGAGGCGCTCTCTTCATGGCGCACATTGCTGTACACTTGCGCCGTGTAGGTCTTGCGCGTGAGCGAGCGCAGGTCCTCGGCGGGAATGTCGTCGCTGAATTTCGACAGCACTTCGAACGCGAGGTCCGCGTACGACAGTGTGCGACAACGCGCGAGTTCATCGGCGGACACGCGCGGATATTCGGCGGGCAGATACAGGCCGCCGTCCTTCGCGAGACCGCCCAGCAGGATGTCGGAGAACGTGTGGCGCTCGTTCGAGCCGGCGCCGCGCGTCGAGATGTAGTTCATGTCGCTTGACCGTTTAGTTCAGCGTTCAGTTCAGTGAAGCCATGCGCAGCTTCGTCACCTTGGAAACCACCGTGGAGAGCGCTTCGATCTCGGCGATGGCCGCGTTCGTGTTCTTTTCCACCGTCTCATGCGTGATGAGGATGATGTCCGTCTCGCCCTTGTTCACGCCGCCGACTTCTTCCGAGTCCTTCTGCAACAGCGCGTCGATCGAGATGCCCTTGTCCGCCAGAATGCGCGTGATGTTGGCGAGCACGCCCGTCACGTCGGCGACACGCAGACGCAGGTAGTAGCCGCTCGTCACGTCGTCGATCGGCAGGATCGGCGTGTTCGAAAGCGAATCCGGCTGGAATGCCAGATGCGGCACGCGATGCTCCGGATCGGCCGTATGCAGACGCGTCACGTCGACGAGATCGGCGACCACGGCGGGCGCCGTCGGCTCCGCGCCCGCGCCCTTGCCGTAGTACAGCGTTGTGCCAACCGCATCGCCATGCACGACGACGGCGTTCATCGCACCTTCGACATTAGCGAGCAGGCGCTTCTCGGGCACCAGCGTCGGATGCGTGCGCAACTCGATGCCCTTCTCCGTGCGACGCGCGATACCGAGCAGCTTGATACGGTAACTAAGGTCTTCCGCATATTTGATGTCGATGGCCGTCAGCTTGCTGATGCCTTCGACATATGCGCGGTCGAACTGCACCGGCACGCCGAACGCGATCGCACTCATGATCGTGACCTTGTGTGCGGCGTCGACGCCTTCGATATCGAAGGTCGGATCGGCTTCGGCGTAACCCAGCTCCTGCGCGCCCTTGAGCGCCGTGGCGAAGTCGAGCCCGCGATCACGCATCTCCGACAAAATGTAGTTGGTCGTGCCGTTGATGATGCCCGCGATGTACTCGATGCGATTTGCCGTCAACCCTTCGCGCAGCGCCTTGATGATCGGAATGCCGCCCGCCACCGCCGCCTCGAACGCGACCATCACGCCCTTGGCGCGCGCGGCATGGAAAATCTCCGTGCCGTGCACCGCGAGCAGCGCCTTGTTGGCCGTCACCACATGCTTGCCGTTGGCGATTGCGCGCAGCACCAGATCACGCGCGAAGCCCGTACCGCCGATCATTTCGCACACGATATCGATGGAAGGATCGTCGACGACCGGGTTGAACTCGTCCGTCACCGCAATGCCTTCGTCCTTCGCGGCCTGCGCCTTTGACGGCGTACGCACCGCGACCCGCGAAATTTCGATGCCGCGGCCCGCGCGTCGTTTGATTTCTTCCTGATTACGGCGCAGCACCGTGAAGGTGCCGCTGCCCACCGTGCCGAAGCCCAAGAGTCCTACTTTGATCGGTTCCATGTAGCGTGCTTCTATAAGAAAAGAAATTTAAGCGGAATGTCGTTTGCGATAGCCGTCGAGGAAGCGCGCAATGCGGTTGATCGAATCGGCGAGATCGTCGAGGTTCGGCAGGAAGACCACGCGGAAGTGATCCGGCGTCGGCCAGTTGAAGCCCGTGCCCTGCACGAGCAGCGTGCGCTCTTCGAGCAGCAGATCGGTGATGAACTGCTGGTCGTCCTGAATCGGATAGATCTTCGGATCGAGCTTCGGAAACATGTAGAGCGCGGCCTGCGGCTTTAAGCACGACACGCCCGGAATGGCAGTCAGCATATCGTAGGCGAGCTCGCGCTGCTTATAGAGACGTCCGCCCGGCACGATCAGGTCGTTGATGCTCTGAGAGCCACCGAGCGCCGTTTGAATCGCGTACTGGCCGGGCACGTTCGGGCACAGGCGCATGGAGGCGAGAATGCCCAGCCCTTCGAGATAATCCTTCGCTCGGCGGCGGTTTTCTTCGATGAGACCGGAAATCGCCATCCAGCCGGCGCGGTAACCGCACGAACGGTAGCTCTTCGACAGGCTGTTGAAGGTGACGGTGAGCACGTCTTCCGAGAGCGCGGCCATCGACGTGTGCGAGCGACCATCGTAGACGATCTTATCGTAGACCTCGTCCGCGAAAATGACCAGGCCGTACTGGCGCGCGATCGAAATCAGGTCGAGCAGCAACTGGTCGGAGTACAGCGCGCCGGTCGGATTGTTCGGGTTGGTAACGACGAGCGCCTTGGTGTTCGGCGTGATCTTCGCGCGGATATCGTCGAGATCGGGCATCCAGCCGTTGCTCTCGTCGCACAGGTAGTGGATCGGCGTGCCGGCCGACAGGCTGACGGCTGCCGTCCACAGCGGGTAATCGGGCGCCGGCAGCAGCACTTCGTCGCCGTCGTTGAGCAGCGCCTGCATCGCCATCAAGATCAGTTCTGACGCGCCGTTGCCGATGAAAATATCATCCAGCTCGACGCCTTCGACGCCCTTCTCCTGCGTGTAATGCATGATCGCCTTGCGCGCGGCGAACACGCCCTTCGAGTCCGAATAGCCCGACGAACTGCGCAGATTGCGGATCATGTCCTGAATGATCTCGTCCGGCGCCTCGAACCCGAACGCCGCCAGATTGCCGATATTCAGCTTGATGATGCGATGGCCTTCTTCCTCGAGGCGTTTCGCGTGTTCGAGCACGGGCCCGCGAATATCGTAACAGACGTTTTGCAGCTTGTTGGATTTGAGAATCGGTTTCACGGCTGGCGGCTCTGAATTGACGAACGACGAACGAGTGACTTTGTTGTGTTTCGGGTGAAACGGAAGGTTAAATTTTTTTTCCGGAGGCGGCAGAATCGGCCGGCGCGCCGCCCGAAAGTATCGGCGGTGCGCGCCGAACAGGCAAAACGGGGTGTTGCGGGATCGCGCCGACCGGGATGCGCGGTGCGGCGGAAGTCGGCGGGCGAACGATGAACGATACGGCCTGCCCGATTGGCCCGGATTCCGGGCGCGAGATGAGCATGCCCAGGTAAGGCAAGGACGTTGCGAACCGGATGGCGCGCGATGGCGGCTTGTGGCGGCACGTGAGCGCGTCGCGCGCCGCCGAGCGAACCCGACGGCCTAAAAGTTATAATTTACTGATTATGTGTCGGTTCCGCAATGCACCAAAGGCTAGCGCGGCCCGTTCCGCGCATCGATTCGCACCCATCCGACGCTCACTCTCCTCTTTCCTTTCCCTCCCCGGACACCGTTTTGAAACTTCGCCAGGAATCCAACAACGCGCTCAACACCATCACGAGCTACGGAGAAGGCTTCGTGGCAGTCAACCTCGAACGGCACGACGGCAGCGTCATCGTGATGCCCGATTCGCTCAAGGCATGGCCGGTCTCGTCGTTCGAAGCGCTCACGACGGAAGATTTCGATTTGATCGCCGAAGCCGCACCCAAAGTGGTCATTTTCGGCAGCGGATCGCGGCTGCGCTTTCCGCATCCGCGTCTAACGGCGGGGCTGACGAAGCACCGCATCGGCGTCGAGACGATGGATTTCGGCGCCGCCTGCCGCACCTACAACATCCTGATGTCGGAAGGCCGTCGCGTCGCGGTGGCGCTGCTGATCGAGAAATAGGCGCGCCGGCCATTCTAAGGAAATCCTAAGCGAATCCGGAGCACAATCCGCTCCGGTCTTCGTGGGCGGACGCCGGACGCATATCGACCCAATGCGGCCTGGCGAGTCAAATTGACGAATCGGGTCCGCCTGTGCGTTACACTCCCGCGCGGTGGACTTCCCGAAATCGCGACCAGATCGCGTTCGAGGGCCGCAGCTTTCGAAAGGTTTTTCGCACGATGCGCGATGCCACTCGCGCCGACGCGCCGCCTAACCGCGCAATCAGGCAATCGCGCGGCCTAAGCTCATTTCGTTTTACTAGCGCCGCGTGGCGGCATCGGATAGGTCG
The DNA here is from genome assembly GCA_029439525.1 of Caballeronia sp. BR6202001591004. GTDB lineage: Bacteria > Pseudomonadota > Gammaproteobacteria > Burkholderiales > Burkholderiaceae > Caballeronia. Next base: position 7,393 of record JAQFVJ010000020.1, on the reverse strand, counting down.
ACTACATGAACGATACGCCTTCGCGGCTACCGCTCACCCGTCTCTCGCTCATTCTTCTTCTCGTGGCGCTCGCGCTCATCTGGTTCGTTCCGCTCAGCTGGCGTCATCTCGTGCCCAGCGACGAAGGCCGCTACGCCGAAATGGCGCGCGAAATGTTTGTCACCGGCGACTGGATTACGCCGCGCTACAACGGCTACAAGTATTTCGAGAAGCCGCCCTTGCAAACCTGGGCCAACGCGCTGACCTTCGCGTGGTTCGGCATCGGCGAGTGGCAGGCGCGGCTCTACACTGCGCTTACGGGCTTTGTAGGGGTGCTGCTGGTCGGCTACACGGGATCGCGCGTATTCAACGCGGTGACGGGCTTCACGACCGCCATGATCCTCGCGACCTGCCCATACTGGAACCTGATGGGCCACTTTAACACGCTCGACATGGGCCTGTCGTTCTGGATGGAGTTAACGCTGTGCGCGCTGCTGCTCGCGCAACGCCCCGGCTTGCCGACGCGCGAAGTGCGCCTCTGGATGTGGCTGTGCTGGGCCGCGATGGGCGCCGCCGTACTGTCCAAGGGGCTGGTCGGCCTGATCCTGCCGGGCGCGGTGCTGGTGCTATATTCGCTGATCGCGCGCGACTGGGCGCTGTGGAAGCGGCTCTACATCGGCAGCGGGCTGATCGTCTTCCTGATCGTCGTCGGCCCGTGGTTTGCGCTCGTGCAGATGAAGAACCCCGAGTTCTTCAATTTTTTCTTCATCGTGCAGCAGTTCGAGCGCTATCTGACACCCGCGCAGAACCGCCCCGGCGCGTTCTATTATTTCGTGCCGGTGCTGATCCTCGGCTTCTTGCCGTGGCTGTCGGTGGCGTTCCAGAGCGTGCGCCACGCCGTGAACACGCCCCGTCAGCCGAACGGTTTCGCGCCGGTCACGCTGCTGCTGATCTGGTCGGCGTTCATCTTCCTGTTCTTCAGCGCATCACATTCGAAGCTGATTTCCTACGTGCTGCCGATTGCGCCGGCGATCACGCTCGTGATCGGCCTGTATCTGCCATCGCTGACGAAATCGCAGTACCGCATGCATCTGATCGGCTACGCGGTGTTTCTGATCGCGGCGTCGTTCGGCGCGATTTTCATCGGCCGCGCGGGCAGCGGGAATACGCCGAACGCGCTGTATCGCGAGTTTCAGGTCTGGGTGTATGCGGGCATCGCCGTGGTGTTCGTCGTGACGGTCTTCGCGATCTGGCTGAACCGCCGCAGTGTGCTGGCCGGCGCGGCCGGCCTGGGCGCGGCGTGGCTGCTGCTCGGCACCATCGCCAGCACGGGACACGACGTGTTCGGCACGGAAAGCTGCGGCGTCAAGCTCGTGCCCGCCGTCAAGGCCGCGATGGCGAGGCTGCCGCCCGACACGCCCTTCTATTCGATCGCCAAGCTCGATCACACCATGCCCTTCTACCTCGGCCACACGATGATCATGGTCCAGGAAGCCGACGAGCTGACCTTCGGCGGGCAGACCGAGCCGCAGAAGTGGATTCCGAGCATCGACGAGTGGATCAAACGTTGGGATGCCGAGCGCTACGGTCTTGCGCTGCTGCCGCCCGGACGCTATGACGAAATGCTCGCGCGCCATGTGCCGATGCAGGTCATCGCCCGCGACACGCGCCGCGTGATCGTCGAAAAACCGCAACCCTGACCGCGCATTCCATGTCGCACTCTGCCGGACGGCACGATCGTTCGGCATTTGGCAACGAACCGAGTATTTTTGATTATTTACGGATGAACCCGATCTCCTTCACTTGCATCATCATCGGCGTATTGTTGAACGCGTGCGCACAACTGCTGCTCAAAGCGGGCGTGAACGCCGTCGGACACTTCGACCTTACACCGGCGAACATTCTGCCGGTCGGTTTCAGAATCGCGACGCAGTGGCCGATCATCGGCGGCCTCGCGTGCTACGTGGTGAGCGTGGTCGTGTGGATCGTCGGGCTGTCGAGGGTGGACGTGTCCATCGCCTACCCGATGCTCTCGCTCGGCTATGTCGTCAGCGCGTTCGGGGCATGGTATTTGTTCGGCGAAGTGCTGTCGGTGCAGCGACTCGTCGGCCTCGGCATCATCCTGGTCGGCGTCGCGGTGCTGGCGCGCGGCTGAAGCATCTCGCGACACTCGTGCAGCACGTTTTCGCGTCGGATCCCTTCCCAACTTTTAAGCAGACAGTTCATGACACAGACATCGCGGCCGTTCCTGCCCTTCGTCAGGCCTGAAATCGACGAAAAGACCATCCAGGGCGTCGCCGATGTGCTGGGCTCAGGCTGGATCACCACCGGCCCGCAAAACCAGCAGTTCGAAGCCGAATTGTCGGCATATTTCGGCGGGCGTCCGGTGCGCGCGTTCAATTCCGGCACTTGCACGATGGAAATCGGCCTGCGCATCGCGGGCGTCGACGCGGGGGACGAAGTCATCACCACGCCGGTGACGTGGGTGTCCACGGCCAACGTGATCCTCGAAGTGGGCGCGACGCCGGTTTTCGTCGATATCGATCCGGTCACGCGCAACATGGACCTGAACTTGCTTGAACGCGCCATCACGCCGCGCACGAAAGCGATCATGCCGGTGTATTTGGCGGGCCTGCCGGTCGACATGGACCGTCTCTACGAGATCGCGCGCGCCCACAAGCTGCGTGTGATCGAAGACGCCGCGCAGGCGATCGGCTCGAGCTGGCGCGGCAAGCGCATCGGTTCGTTCGGCGATATCATCTCGATCAGCTTCCACGCGAACAAGAATGTAACTTCGATCGAAGGCGGAGTGCTCGTGCTCAACAATGACGACGAAGCCGAACTCGCGCGCAAGTACCGCCTGCAGGGCATCACGCGCACGGGCATGGACGGCATGGATTGCGACGTGCTCGGCGGCAAGTACAACCTGACCGATGTGGCCGCGCGCGTCGGGCTCGGCCAGTTGCGTCAGGTCGAGCGCTTCACGCAAAAGCGCCGCGAACTCGCGCGCGCCTATTTCGAAGCGTTCAAGGGCGGCGCGGCGGAGAAACTGGACATCGGCCTGCCGGTCGCGGATTTCGAAAACAGCAACTGGCACATGTTCCAGATCGCGCTGCCGCTCGATCGCCTGACGCTCACGCGCGCCCAGTTCATGGAGCAACTGAAGGAGCGCGGGGTCGGCGCGGGCGTGCATTATCCGGCGCTGCATCTGTTCACGCTGTACCGCGAGCGCGGCTTCAGGGAGGGCATGTTCCCGCACGCGGAGAAGCTCGGCGCATCGACGGTCACGCTGCCGCTTTTCACGCAGATGAACACGGACGATGTCGCGCATGTCGTCGGGGCGATCGACGCCATCTTCGAACAACAACGCAACGCATAACAAGGACTCTCAAGCGCAAAATGAGTCATACGGACTTTTCGGCGAGCTCGCCCGAGCTTTCAGTCATCATCCCGGTGTACAACGAGGAGGCGGGTCTCGCCGCCCTTTTCGCGCGCCTGTACCCCGCGCTCGATGCACTCGGCACGTCGTACGAAGTGATCTTCATTAACGACGGCAGCCGCGACAAATCGGCCGCGTTGCTCGCGCAGCAGTTCCACGTCCGGCCCGACACTACGCGCGTGATTCTGCTCAACGGCAACTACGGCCAGCACATAGCGATTCTCGCGGGTTTCGAGCAGGCGCGCAGCGACATCGTCGTGACACTCGATGCCGACCTGCAGAATCCGCCCGAGGAAATCGGCAAGCTGGTTGCGAAGATGCGCGAAGGCTACGACTACGTCGGCACGATCCGCCAGCAGCGGCAGGACAGCCTGTGGCGCAAGAAGGCGTCACGCGCGATGAACCGGCTGCGCGAGCGCATCACCAAGATTCGCATGACGGACCAGGGCTGCATGCTGCGCGCGTACAGCCGGCACATCATCGACACGATGAATCGCTGCGGCGAGATCAACACGTTCATTCCGGCGCTCGCCTACACCTTCGCGCAGAACCCGATCGAAGTGGATGTCGCGCACGAAGAGCGCTTCGCGGGCGAATCGAAGTACTCGCTATACAGCCTGATCCGCCTAAACTTCGATCTCGTCACCGGCTTTTCGGTGGTGCCGCTGCAATGGCTGTCGTTCATCGGCGTGATCCTGTCGGTCGGTTCAGCGGCGCTGTTCCTGCTGCTGTTGATTCGCCGCTTCATGTTCGGCGCGGAAGTCCAGGGTGTGTTCACACTGTTCGCCATTACGTTCTTCATGCTCGGCGTGATCATTTTCGCGTTGGGGTTGCTCGGCGAATACATCGGCCGCATCTATCAGCAAGTGCGCGCGCGTCCGCGCTATCTCGTGCAGACCATTCTCAAAGAACGCGACGGCCTGCCGACCGCCACCAGACCGTTGCAGGATGCGGTGCAGCAGGTGGCCGTCGTCATCACGCGTGAGGAAGACGGCCGATGAAGCCGCTCGCAGTCGTCTTCGCGTATCACAACGTCGGCGTGCGCTGCCTGCAGGTGCTGCTCGCGCGCGGCGTGAACGTCGCGCTCGTCGTCACGCACAAGGACAGCGCGAGCGAGAACATCTGGTTTGGCAGCGTCGCCCAAGTCGCGGCGGAGCACGGCATCGAAACGATCACGCCCGCCGATCCGAAGTCGCCCGAGTTGCACGCGAAAATCGCTAGCCTCGCGCCGGACTTCATCTTCTCGTTCTACTACCGGCACATGCTGCCGGTGTCGCTGCTCGCGCTCGCGCGCCGCAGCGCGTACAACATGCACGGCTCGCTGCTGCCGAAGTACCGCGGCCGCGTGCCGACCAACTGGGCGGTGATCAACGGCGAGACCGAATCCGGCGCGACGCTGCACGAAATGCTCGCCAAGCCCGACGCGGGCGCGATCCTCGCGCAGACCTCCGTGCCGATCCTGCCTGACGACACGGCGGCACAAGTGTTCGACAAAACCGTAGTCGCAGCCGAACAGACTTTGTGGCGCATGTTGCCTGCGCTGCTCGCGGGCGACGCGCCGCATCTGCCGAACGATCTGGCCGCCGGCAGCTACTACGGCGGGCGCAAGCCGGAAGAAGGCCGCATCGACTGGTCGCAGCCTGCTCCACGCGTCTACAACCTGATTCGCGCGGTCGCGCCGCCGTATCCGGGCGCTTTCACGGATATCGGTGCAGACCGCTTCGTCGTCGCGCGTGCACGGCTCGTGCCCGAAACGGGCGCACCCAATGTTTCGCCCGCGAAGCTCGGCGAACTGCGGAGTTTGCCCCCGGGCCTGAGCGTGACGGATAATGTGCTGTTCGGCGTCTGCGGTGATGGCCGCGTTATCGCCATCCACGAATTGCGTCATCGGCCGCTTTCCGCCGACGCGCAACCCGTGGGTGAAGAGCGTACCGTCGATCCCACCGAATTCGGCCGAATCATTCAATCCTCTCGTCATTCATGAAAAAAGTTCTGATCCTGGGTGTCAATGGCTTCATCGGCCATCATCAGTCCAAGCGCATCCTCGAAACCACCGACTGGGAGGTCTTCGGGATGGACATGCAAACCGATCGTCTGGGCGAGCTCGCGAATCATGAGCGGATGCACTTCTTCGAAGGCGACATCACGATCAACAAGGAGTGGGTCGAGTATCACATCAAGAAGTGCGATGTGATCCTGCCGCTCGTCGCCATCGCCACGCCCGCGACCTACGTGAAGCAGCCGCTGCGCGTGTTCGAACTCGATTTCGAGGCGAATCTGCCGATCGTGCGTTCGGCCGTGAAGTACGGCAAGCATCTGGTGTTTCCGTCGACCTCCGAGGTGTACGGCATGTGCACCGACGAGCAGTTCGACCCGGAAAACTCCATGCTGTCCTACGGCCCCATCAACAAACCGCGCTGGATCTACGCGTGCTCGAAGCAACTGATGGACCGCGTGATCTGGGGCTACGGCATGGAAGGCCTGAACTTCACGCTGTTTCGTCCGTTCAACTGGATTGGCCCGGGCCTCGACTCCATCTACACGCCGAAGGAAGGTTCGTCGCGCGTGGTGACGCAGTTCCTCGGCCATATCGTGCGCGGCGAGAACATCAGCCTCGTCGACGACGGCGCGCAAAAGCGTGCGTTCACGGATATCGATGACGGCATCGGCGCGCTGATGAAGATCATCGAAAACAAGAACGGCGTGGCGACGGGCAAGATCTATAACATCGGCAATCCGAAGAACAACTTCTCGGTGCGCCAACTCGCCAACATGATGCTCAAGCTGGCGAACGAGTATCCGGAATACGCCGACAGCGCGAAGAAGGTTCAGCTCGTCGAAACGTCGTCCGGCGCGTACTACGGCAACGGCTATCAGGACGTGCAGAACCGCGTGCCGAAGATCAAAAACACAATGCAGGATCTCGGCTGGGCGCCGAAGGCCACCATGGACGACGCGCTGCGCAAGATCTTCGAAGCGTATCGCTCGCATGTGAGCGAGGCCCGCGCGCTGGTCGAACAAGCGTAACGAAGACGCCGCGTGGCCCGCATCGTTCTCAAGATCGACGTCGATACGCTGCGCGGCACACGCGAAGGCGTGCTGAATCTCGCGCGCATCTTCGACAAGTTCAACGCGCGCGCGACCTTTCTGTTCAGCCTCGGGCCGGATCACACCGGCTGGGCGCTGCGGCGCGTGTTCCGGCCGGGCTTTCTGAAGAAGGTGTCGCGCACGTCGGTGGTCGAGCATTACGGCATTAGGACGCTGATGTACGGCGTGCTACTGCCGGGACCGGACATCGGCCGCGGCGGCAAGTTCGAAATGCGCGGCATCCACGAAGCCGGCTTCGAATGCGGCATCCATACGTGGGACCACGTCTACTGGCAGGATAACGTGCGTGCGCGCGACCGCGACTGGACCGTCGCGCAGATGCAGCAGAGCCATGCGCGCTTCGTCGAGATTTTCGGGGGGCCGCCCGTCACGCACGGCGCGGCCGGCTGGCAGATGAACGGCTACGCGTTCGAGCAGATCGACGCGTGGGGCATCCAGTACGCCTCCGACGGGCGCGGCCACACGCCCTACATTCCGGTGCTCGACGGCCGCGCGCTGAAGCACATCCAGATGCCGACCACCCTGCCGACGCTCGACGAAGTGCTGGGCGTCGATGGCATCGACGAAAGCAATGTTGCCGCGCATCTCCTTAAGCGCACAGCAAATAATCCGCACGATCAGGTCTTCACCCTCCACGCGGAACTCGAAGGCCAGAAGCTCGCGCCCGTGTTCGAGCAGCTTCTCGCCGGCTGGCGCGCGCAGGGACATACCTTCGCCACGATGGGCGATTATCATGCGACGCTGGACCGATCGACCCTGCCCACGTACCCTGTCACGTGGGGCGAGATTCCGGGCCGCGCGGGCGAACTGATCGTCCAGCCGGGCTGACATCCGCGCCTCGAATTTGCCCCTGAATTGCCCTGTCGT
>JAQFVJ010000019.1 GCA_029439525.1 Caballeronia sp. BR6202001591004 | reverse complement strand
TAGGGTTAGCCATGTCCCTTTCGTCGTCGAAACAATGAGCAGGTTAACAGCATTCATCGAGAGTTATAACGGCCCTTTTCTTCATTTTGTTAAGGGTTCTAAGTGCGACCCGGAATGGGTGAGCGCGGAGCATCCGCTGTTCATCCACACGTCGGGTTCGACCGGCAAGCCGAAGGGCGTGCAGCACAGCACGGCGGGCATTCTGCTGTGGGCCGCGCAGACCATGAAGTGGACCTTCGACATGAAGTCGGGCGATATCTTCTGGCGCACGGCGGACATCGGCTGGATCACGGAGCATAGCTATATCGCGTACGGTCCGCTCGCCATCGGCGGGACGCAGATCATCTTCGAAGGCGTGCCGACGTATCCGAACGCGGGCTGCTTCTGGGAGATGATCCAGCGCCACAAGGTCACTGTGTTCACACCGCGCCCACGGTGATCCGTTCGCTCATCAAGGCATCGGAAGCGGATGCGAAGGTGCCTCCGAAGAGTTACGACCAGGCGACGCTGCGCATCCTCGGCACGGTCGGCGAGCCGATCAATCCGGAAGCGTGGATGTGGTACCACGAGAAGAACGTCGGCGGCGGGAAGTGCCCGATCGTCGACATGTGGTGGCAGGCGGAAACCGGTGATCACATGATCACGCCGCTGCCGGGCGCGACGCCGCTCGTGCCGGGTTCGTGCACGCTGCCGCTGCCGGGCCTCATGGCGGCCATCGTCGATGAAACCGGTCAGGACGTGCCGAACGGGCAGGGTGGCATTCGGTTGTCAAGCGTCCGTGGCCGTCGATGCTGCGCAACATTTGGGGCGATCCGAAGCGCTATCAGACGAGCTATTTCCCCGAGGAGCTCGGCGGCAAGCTGTATCTCGCCACGGCGCGGTGCGCGACAAGGACGTTACTTCACGATCATGGGTCGTATCGACGCCGTGCTGAACGTCTCCGGTCACCGGCTCGGTACGATGGAAATCGAATCGGCGCTGGTCGCCAATCCGATCGTTGCGGAAGCGGCGGTCGTCGGCCGTCCGGACGATACGACGGGTGAAGTCGTGGTCGCGTTCGTCGTGTTGAAGCGCGCGCGTCCGGAAGGCGATGAAGCCAAGCAGATCGCAACAGAATTGCGCAACTGGGTCGGCAAGGAAATCGGGCCGATCGTGAAACCGAAGGACATCCGCTTTGGCGAGAATCTACCGAAGACGCGTTCCGGTAAGATCATGCGCCGGCTGTTGCGCTCGCTCGCGAAGGGCGAAGAGATCACGCAGGACTTGTCCACGCTCGAGAATCCCGCGATTCTCGGATGAACTGGGCGAAGCGCGCTGATGCGTGCGTGACCGCCGCTCTTTGCATGAGCGGCGGTCTATCCCGGTCTATCCCGATTGCCGGTTTCATGCGGTTTTGCTATAAAACCGCATGTCTGATTCCTCACCACCCACGCTTCCATCCCTGCCGTCCATCTCGGCGGTGATGGCCCGTGCGCATCGCGTCTACTGGCGCTTCAACGTCGGCCTGATCGCCGTGCTGATGAAGATTGTTCGGTCTGCCGCTGTTTGCGCAACGTGTCGAGCATGTGCGCGTCGCCGGCTTTCCGCTGCCGTTCTACTTCGGCGCGCAGGGCGCGATCCTCGTCTACGTCGCGTTGATCCTCGTGTATATCGTGCTGATGCAGGTCGCCGATGCGCGACTGCTGCGCGGCGAGCGGAGCAGCGCAACGTCGCATCAAGCTCACGAACCGGCTCGTTCTCGCGTACGCGCTCTACACGATAGGCTTCCTGCTGTTCATCTTTCTGATGGAGCGCATCGAGCGCGCGACCGGCCCGGGCATGTGGATCGGCTACGTGTTCCTTGTTCGTGCCGATCGCAGTGTATGCGGTGGTCGACTTGTTGTCGCGCACGTCGGATCTGGTCGAATACTACGTCGCGGGAAGGCGCGTGCCGTCCGCGTTCAACGGCATGGCGACGGCCGCGGACTGGCTGTCGGCGGCATTGTTCATCGGTCTGGCGGGTTCGATCTACGCGAGCTGCTACGACGACGGCCTCGCCTATGTGATGGGCTGGACCAGCGGCTATTGCCTCGTCGCATTCCTGCTCGCGCCGTACGTGCGCAAGCTCGCGCGCTACACCATTCGGGATTTTCTCGGCACGCGCTTCTCGAACAATCTCGTGCGTGGACTTGCCGCCATCGCCGCGATTCTCTGCTCGTTCGTTTATCTCGTCGCGCAGATTCAGGGTATCGGATTGATTGCGTCGCGTTTCATCGGCATCGAGTTTTCGATCGGCATCTTTTGCGGGCTGGCCGGCATTCTCGTGTGCTCGTTTCTCGGCGGCATGCGTGCCGTCACATGGACGCAGGTCGCGCAGTACATCATCCTGATCGCGGCGATGCTGATTCTTCCCGTGTCGATGATCGCGCATCGCGAAGGGCTCGGCTGGCTGCCGCAACTGAACTACGGTCGCGTGATGGAGCGTGTCGAGACGCTCGAGCGCGAAGTCGCCGCGTCGCCCGCCGAAGCGCGCGTGCGCGCCGATTATCAACGACAGACGGCGCAAGTGCAGCAGCGTATCGATGCGTTGCCGAAATCATTCTACGACGAGCACGCGCGTCTCGTCGAGGAAATCGCGGATCTGCGTCGTCACAACGGACCGCTGCGCGAGATCAACGAACGCGAGCGCGAACTGGCGTCGTTTCCGCACGATTCCGCCGATGCGCACGCCAAGTGGTCGCGCGAACGCGATGCGCTGATCGAGCGTGTCGCCGCGCCCGTGCCGATGACGAAAGCCTTCGCGCCCGGATCGGCGGACGACGAAAGTCCGCGCACGCATCAGCTCAATTTCCTATCGTTGCTCTTGTGCCTGTCGATCGGCACGGCGAGCCTGCCGTACATCCTCACGCGCTACAACACGACGACCTCGGTGGCGTCGGCGCGGCGCTCGGTCGGCTGCTGGACGCTGTTCTTCGTCGCGCTATTCTATGTGACCGTGCCGGTGCTCGCGGTGCTCATCAAGCACGAGATTCTGACGTGACTTGTCGGCCATCGCTTTTCGGATTTGCGTAGGTCACGCAATGGCGGCGCGTCGAGCCGTACCTGATCCGCATCAGCGACGTGAACGGCGACGGCATCGTGCGCTGGCATCCAGATGCAGCCGGACATGGTGGTGCTCGCCGCGCCGGAAATCGTGGGGCTGCCATCTGTGATTTCCGTGCTGATCGCGGTGGGCGTGCTCGCGGCGGCCCTGTCGACCGCGGGTGGCTTGCTGCTCACTATCGCTAACGCGTCACACGACGTGTATTACTGCATGGTCGATCACCGCGCCACGAGTCAGCGGTGCGTAAAGATTTCGAAGAATGTGGCGTCGCTCAACACGGGGAACATTCTGTTTCTGGTGGGCGCGGCGTTTTCTCTTGCGGGGTCGAGCCTGTTCCCGGCCCTGGTGCTCGGCGTGTTCTGGAAGCGCACGACGCAGCGCGGTGTCGTCGCGGGCATGATTGCCGGGCTGGTCGTGTGCGTGTATTATATCGTGTCGACGTATCCGTTCTTCATGCAGCTGACGGGCTTCGCGGGCGCGCGCTGGTTCGGCATCGAGCCGATCAGCTCGGTCGTGTTCGATGTGCCGGCGGGTTTTGCCGTGGCGATCGTGGTGAGTCTGCTGGATCGCAAGCCTGATGCATACGCGCGCGCTCGTTGACTACATTCGTCACCCTTGAGTGCGTAGGGGGATTGGCGCCTGCGTTGGAACTTGGTATAACTATAAATTTACGGAGAGATGGATGAGTGGTTTAAGTCGCACGCCTGGAAAGCGTGTATAGGGTAAAACCTATCGGGGGTTCGAATCCCCCTCTCTCCGCCAGAATCCCAAGCCCTTGATTCCTCAAGGGCTTTTCTATTTCCGCTGCACGTTTGACGTGCCTTTAACGGTTCTTTCACCGGCCGTTCATCTTCATCGAACACGCGCTGTTTATCGTATCTTTGCGGTACGGTGTGCCCGCGCAGCGTCTCATCTCCATTGATCGAAACAATGCATGGAACTACTGACGGTCGTCGATGCAAATTGCGTCACATTTGCTCGCAATTGGATTCGGAACTGCAATACGCGCACGCTGACCAAGTTAATAAGTTCCCCGTCGCTCGATGCGCCTCCAGCCTATGCCTGATGAGTATTCGATGCGACATTTCTCCCTCTGAAAGAGGGCTAAGCTAATGAGCATTTTCGGTGACATCGTCAACAAGATCTTTCATAGAGCCAAACCGGAAGAGCAGGCACCGGCCGTCGCGCCGGAGCCTGTTCCCGCGCAGACCGCCGCAGCAGCACCGGCTGGCGCACCCGCAGCGCTGTCCGACGTAGGACGTCGAAGCCGTGATAACTGGCCAGCGAGAGCAGCCAGACGCTGAACTGGCGCGTGTCGATCGTCGACATGATGAAGCTGCTCGGCGTCGACAGCAGTCTCGATCATCGCAAGCAGCTCGCGACCGAGCTGAAGTACAGCGGTACAGCGGCGACATGAACGATTCGGCGTCGATGAACATCTGGCTGCACAAGCAACTGACGCAGGCGCTCGCGGCAAACGGCGGCAAGCTGCCGCCGGATCTGCTTTCGTAAGACGCGCCGGGGCGCTCTTCCGCGTCCTGTTGTCGAAGGCTCGTGGATGTGGAGCGCATCGCTCCATCCACGGGCTTTTTTGTTTGTTCGAGCAACTCGGAAGGGACGAAGCGAGGAGAGGTGTCGTAAGAGCGCAGCTTGCAGCGACGTGACTATTGCCTCTCTCTGATAAAATGCCCGATGCAATCCGGTACATGGCAGGACGAAGGCGCCCGTGCAATCGGCTCCTACGACGGCTGCCAAGAATAATCGTCGGGGACGTCGGCAGGAAATCGGAATAATCGCGTTTCCATATGACGAGAGCGAATCGCTCAATTTCAACGCCGATCAACGCCTATCAATGCGGATACTGCGGACGCGCGAATGCGGCGATCGGATCGTCGGACGATGCAACGGCGCTCGGCAATTTCGACGTCGCGTGTTGCGGGGATGCCTTGGCCGCTTTCGTTATACAGCTTTGGTGGATTTTGCTTATGCGCTTGCGTCTGCGTCGACGCTTGCGCGCGATATCCGCGTCGCTCATCCATTGTTCCGTGTATGCCGCCAACGCTTGCGAAGCAAAGCCGCACGACAGCGCAGCGACGAGCGAGCCGAAAAAGTATTTCCGCATGGTATTCCGATGATGGATATTGACGAAGGAGCGACGATGAATCGCGGGTCGGCGTCAATGCAAACGCCCCGCTGCGTGTGCTTGAGCACGCCGCCGACGCGCACGTCCGGCCGGAAGGCGAGGCTCTCCAGCTTGGCCGGGATGTCGGTGGCCGCGTAGCCGTGCGCGGTGAGCGCCTGCACGACATCGAGGAACAGCGTCTTGTTCAGCGCGAACGGCTTGAGGCCGGCTTCGCCGCTGGTCTGGCTGACGTCCTGTGCGCCCGCCAGATCGACCTTGTAGACGCGCTTTGAATTTCGCGGTCGAATCGTCGCCGAGGCCCTTGCCGTCACGCTCGTCGAGCAGCAGTTCGTGATCGTTCACCGCGACGATATCGCTGATAGTCGGGTAGTTCGGCTTGTCGTCCGTGCCGATGTTGGTAAGCAGATACGCGAACTGCGTGCTCTTGCCGGTGCGCAGATCGATGCGCAGGATGCGCGTGAACCCGCCGTTGGTGCCGCCGTCCTGCAGCAGCGGGCTTTGTGGCATCGCGCCTTACAGCAGTCGCCGTTCTTCGCGCGCTCCAGACGCAGGTTCAGCGTCTGAAAGCGGTTGATGTAGGACGCAGTGTCGTCGATGGGCTTTGTTGTAGGAATCGCGTTCGGGCCGCGGTCGGGCACCGCGACGAAGGTGGTCGCAGCCAGCGTACGCGAGGCCCGAGCCGAGGCCGCCGAGCAGATTGCCGGGCGCGCCGTTTTCGAGCGGCGCCGCGGTGGCCTTCGAGCGGTCGCCGGTGTTGCCGCTCAACTGACCGACGGCGATCAGATCGACGCTCGCCCAGGCGGACGAGCAAGCAGCGGACAGCGTTAGCGCGAAGGCCAGTTTGCGGGCAACGGCGGGGGCACGGACCATGTACGTCTCCTTCGATGGGTAGGTTCTAAAAGCGGGCGCCACGCAACACGCACGACGCGAAGGGAAAGCGAAGACCGGGGACGGCGTCAACCGTACCGGATGGGAGTGCGGTGCGAGCGAGGGCAGGTGCCGATCGGGAGGTGCGGAGTTCGATGCCGGAGTGCTTTTGTTCACGCTTCATTACGCTTCCCGTCGGCTTCGAATTGACCCCGCCATTATTACGCGAAGCAGCGGTGACGTTCGTGTGACCGGGAAGGCGGATGCACCGCGATCGCTTCGCGGCGCGCCTGACAGGTCAGATAGATTGCTTACTACTTCATCGTGCCGGTGGATTGGCCGTTTTGCGCCGGCGTTTGTGACGAATTCGGTGCCATACCCTGTCCGTGCTGCTGCATGAGCGTTCCACTGCCCGACGTTTCGGGGCTGCATGCCACCCCGCGACGAATCGTTCATGCGCGCGGTCGGCGTCACGCTTTGCAGACTCTCCTGCATGGTCTGAGGGCGTTGCTGCAATGGTTCACGCGTCATGTTCTACGCGAAGGCCGACGTGTCGGCGATTGCCACGAGCGCGCCGGCGAAAAGAATCGCCTTTGCGCGCATCCCTTTGCGCGCATCCGTTGATCGAAGCGAATCGCAAGCTTATTGCGATTCACGAGCAGCGCATTGTCTTGATATTTATGTCACGGGTCACTTCGGGATTGCCCCTAGCACTCGCTCGCGAAACTTAACACGCGACTATTCCGAATAAGCGAACGTGATAATCGAAAAGATTATGGGAATAATCCGAAGCGCTTCCGAAACGCTTAATTCGCTCATCAACTCGCCGGACGACGGACAAAAGCGAGCATTACGCCGAAGCCGATCATCAGGCTTTCGCTGACGCGATTGAACCACTTGAAGAAGCCGCGTGCGCCCTTCGACAGCAAGCCGAGCCGCGCGCCCAGAGTCGCGTAAATCACGATGGCGACGAGTTCCAGCAGCAGGAAGATCGCGCCGAGAATGGCGAAGCTCGCCGCATACGCATCGCGGTCGACGAACTGAGGAAAGAAAGCGGTGAAAACGAGGATCGCCTTCGGATTGCCCGCGGCGACAAGAAACTCCTGCCGGGTGAGCCGCTTGAGACTCGCCGGACCGCGAGACGCGCCCTGCTCCTGCGCGATGAGTGCCTGTCTCGAGCGGACAGCTTGACGCCGATCCAGACGAGATATGCGGCGCCCGTGAACTTGACGATCGTAAAGAGCGTCTGCGAAGCAAGCAGGAGCGCACCGAACTCGAGTCCCGCGATAGCGATCATGATCGCTATCGCGGCGATCCGCCCGAACGCCGCGAGCAGCGAAGCCCGCACCCCGTCGCGTGCGCCGTTCGACAACGACAGTACGTTTGTTCGGCCCGAACGCCATGTTGATGGCGAAGCAGGCCTGCACGAAGAGCGTATAGGTCTGAAGCGTCACAATGCACCCGTCAGGAAAGCGCCAGACCGACAAATTAGCAGATCGGCGCGCCCGCACGTAGCATCAGAAGCGATGGCGGATACCCGTCGACAGCATGAACTGATTGCGCCCGTTCGCCGGATCGTTGCTGTACACGACCGCCGGCGCGCCCGACGACGAGCGTTGATAGATCGATTCGAGATACAGGTCGGTGCGCTTCGATAGCAGATAGTCCACCTGCAGACCGCCCTCGTGCCAATGCGCGTTGTTGCCATTGGTGTAGACGTACATGCCCGACAGCACGATGGCCGGCGTCAGCCTGTAGATGCCGTTGATCTCGTAGTTGCTGAGCGCGAGCGACGGCACGGGGTCGCCCGTATCTGCATTCGACACGCCCGAGTTGACCGAGCGGGAGAACGCGACGCCCAGCGTGAAGTCGCCGAACTGATAGTTCGCGCCGACGCCGAAGGTGTTCTGCCGTTGCACATTCGCATTGAAGACGGTGTTGTTCGCACCCGGCAGCACGATCGCGTCGTACGCGCCGCTGGTGTTGTTGCCGCGGCCGTTGCTGTGCAGCCAGGCTGCGCCCGCGTTGAGCACGCCCATCGAATAATTCGCGCCGATGCTGTACGCGCGGTTCTCTGCGAAACGCCCTGCCTGATTCGACAGCGCATACAGCCCGCCGAAGCTCAATCCGCCGAAGCTCGGGCTCGTGTACTTGATCGAGTTCGCCGCGAGATACGTGTTGTTGGCGTTATCGTTGTCGAGCAGATGCGCGAACGCCGTGCCGCCGTCGCTGCCCGTCAGCGTGAACGGCGCGAGGTAGTCGTGAACCGAGTCGTACTGATGACCCAGCGTGAGCGAGCCGAGATTCTCCTGGCTGATGCTGACATACATCGGATGATCGTTAAGGCCTTCGCCCGTCGCGACCGACAGGCCGCGCTCGAGCCGGAAGACGGCGCGCGCGCCACCGCCCAGATCTTCGGAGCCTTGCAAACCCCAGTAGCTCCCGTCGACGGTGCCCGAGGTCAATTGGTATTGCGATTTGCCGCCGACGTTGCTGACGTACCAAAGACCCTCCAGTTCGCCATAGAGTTGCACCGAGCTTTGTGCCCAAACGGCGCCCGGCACGCCGATGAACGCGATGCACGCCGCCAGCGCGGCCCGCCCGATGGCGCGAACACGCGTGCTGCGTGCGCCCGAGTTCGACACGCGTTGCGAAGCCGTCGACACGGTGCTGAATTGTTTTTGATTTGTTGGCATTGGCGGACTCCAAAACGAATGTATGCGTGGAGATTGTCTCGACTTGCCGAACTCTTGTCAGGCAAAAAGATGGACACGCACGCCTTTGTTACCTGAAACCAACGAACCCGGATTTCCGCATTTTTTCATTTGTTGAATTCGGCGAATTGCGTATAGACGATAATCGCCGACGACGGCCACGCGCGGCACGCCGTAGAGTCGATGCGCCCGACATCAACCGGAATTCCTTGCCATGCCACATCAAACCGTTGCCATCGTCACTGGTCATACCATACGCGTGGACTCGGCGCGGCGCTCGCCGAAGCGCTGCTTGCACACGACATCAAGGTCCTCGCGGTCTCGCGCAAGCGCAACGCCGCACTCTCCGCGCGCTTCCCGGACACGCTGCACGAAGTCGAACTCGATCTCGCCGATCTCGCCGATCTCGCTGCCGTCGAACAATGGCTCGCCGGCGACACGATGCGCCGCTTCGTTGCAGGCGCAGAACGCGTGCTGCTCGTCAACAATGCGGGCGTGCTCGCGCTGGTCGGGAAGTCTCGCCGATCAGGATGCCGCCGCCGTCGCGTGCGCGGTGAGCGTCAACGTCGCGGCGCCGCTGATGATGTCTGCCGCGCTCGCTTCGCAATGCGCCGATTCGGCGGACAAGCGCATCGTTCATATTTCGAGCGTCGCGTCGCGCAATGCTTATCCGGGCTGGAGCGTCTACTGCGCGACCAAGGCCGCGCTCGATCAGCATGCGCGAGCGTCGCGCTCGGCGTCATCGATACCGACATGCAGGCAGAAATTCGCGGCACGGCGCTCGAACGCTTCCCGATGCGCGAACGCTTCGAGACGCTCAAATGCGAAGGCCAGCTCGCCAGGGTCAGCGCACGCCGTGACAGTTCGTCGGCGCGGACGCTGCGCTTGCGTGGCAGCCACTGGACGCGCACGGCGCCGATCGTTTCGATATGCGCGCGGGCGTGCTTCGCGTGATGCGTCAGCGAGCGGATGCCGGCCTCATCCGCCGCCAGCAGGTCGTCGATCACCACGCGGCTGTCGCCGTAGATCGACACGTCGCGCGCGCCCTCTCGCCGCGCAGTTTCCAGCAGTGCGATGAGCGCCAGATATTCGGCGGCGCTGCTGTCGCCGTGCCCCGCCGCTTCGCTGATCTCGAAGGCGCCGTCCGGACTGGCGCAACACCCCGCCGATGCCGATGCACCCCGGATTCGGCTGCGCGGAGCCGTCGAACCAGCCGGTCCACGATTGCGTGTCGTGTCGTTCCTCCGTGCGGCTGGGGCGCGCACTTCGTTCGACGCGTCGCGTCGCGTTGCCGCTGCGCGTCGGCAGTCCGGATCTGTGCGGCGCGGGGTGCCTCGACCAGTTCGGCCCGCATGTACGGGGCAGCCGCTTTTTCCAGCGTATGCACGAGCGCGTCGTGCTCGGGAATCGATGCGCCTTTCGCGAGCCTACGGCCGCCCATGCGCTCTTTTTTGTAGGCAACGGCTAGCAACTCCTCGAAATCGAACATGGGCGACCGCAGAATCGGACGAGCCGCGAGCTTAGCAGAGCGCGACGCGTCCGTGGCGCACCGCGTGCGTGGGAATGCCCGTTGACCGGCGCGATCCCGCCCGAAGGCGTCGATCGCGCCGGAGGCTCGCGGCGTGAAGCTTTAGACCGACCGCAGCGGAAGAACTGCCGCTGTCAGTCGGCCGGACGTTCACCGACGTGGAGGTCCACGCCTTCCGAATCGCCGATCAGCGCCTTGAGGACGTCGCCCGCGAAGTTCTCGATGGCGAAGTGCCATTCGATCGAGCCGACCGGAAAGTCGTTGGGATTGGCTTTGCCTTGCGCGCGTCGAATCGCGCCGACGGAAAGACTCAGCGCACGCGCGTGCTGAAAATGCGGGGCGCTCGAATCGAGAAACGGTAACTGATCTTTATCCATGACACCCAGATCGGTGGTCTATCGATGACAGCTTTAACGGCGCCGGCCGACGAAACTTTAGGCCGGCGCATGCAAGCAGGTTAGCGAGCGACGCATGCGCCGCGGTTTGGGCGATGTCCTGTCCACGCGCCGCCGAGCGCGTTCGAGGAACACCATGCAGCCCTACCGGAATCTCGCCGCGAATTCAGGCGTCGCGGCATTCGAAATACTGCGCGACGGCATCAAGGTGCGCTTCGTGAATGGCGCAACCTTTGTATGACGATCGCACGCCAGGCCATGCGTGCGTCGAGGAAATGAAGCGGCTCGCCCTCAGTGGACGTGGCCTCACCTCAGCAGGTATATTTCACGGTTTCGCGCAGAGTATGCCGAAAAGGTCATTTAGCTTCACAGAACAGCTATTTTAAACGATGTGCGCTGCCACTCTTCTGAGGCATCCTTCTACATCTTCTTCGGACTACCAATCAACATGCAGAATTAGCGCACCGCAGGCAGATGCGGAACGGGTTCATTGCTGGTCGTGTTGAGCGCATGCAACTGTCGGCGCGACTTGTTCAACTGTACCTGTGAAGCTACCTGCCGCCCTTCCAGAGTTGAGCGAGTTCCTTGCGCACTTCCTGCTGCTTGAGCGCGACTTCCTGATCCTGCGCACTGCCGCGCTGCAGATCGATGCGCATGCGCTCGACCTGTGCTTCGGACTCCGCAATCAATCGTGTTAACTGATCGTTCTGCGCCTCGAGATGCGCCCGGTCCATTTCGGCTTCGGCGAGGCCCATGGCTTGCTCGACGAAATGGCGAAACGTCAGCTCGGCGGCATCGACATCGCCTGCCTTGAGCACGCGCCACACGGCGTCTTCGAAATACAGCACGGCGTAATAAGTCAGCTCGCGCGCGTAAAAGAGCAGCGACGCCGAGTAGCCGAAACTGGTCAAAGTGCGGAACGTGGCGAGCGACGTCTGCTGCTGAAGCGACTCGACCTCCGCGATTTGCGCCGCCTGCAACGGATGCCCTGCCGCTTGCGGCGCCGACGGTATCACGGCGCGAAGCGGGCGTCACGCGCGTGGCAGCCGGCTTCGCCGTCGGATGATCGTGTGATGGATCGTCCGCGTGAGGGTCCTCGTCGTGCGACTCTGGCGCGGTGAAATGAACCGGGCCATTGGTTTTCTGCCGCACGAGAAACGACGGCGCGTTATCGAGCAAGGTGCTTTTTTGCCCAACAGGCTTTTCATGAAGACTCCTGGTAGAAGGCTATTACCATTGTCGGTTGTCTTGAATGTCATCGACGTGCAGCGAAGAAACGGACATCGTTGACGTGATCATTACCAGTTCAAGCAACAAGCGCCCGAAAGCACACTTGTCGTTTGCTTTCTCCAGTTTGATTAAGCTGCTGAATCCAGTATAGCCGAGCGCAACACGGTTTCAATCGAGGCGCGAAAGCCGGCTTTCCACGTGCCGAATTACGCGCGTCATTTCCATCGATACAATCCACAAAATAAACGCCGGGCGAGAAAGCCTGTTACGCGTTTTCGGGCAATCACATGTGGCGATAAATTGCCTGTGTGCCACTGATGCGTATTTTCTCCAGACGAGCCGAACGCTCGCGCATATTGGCTCCGCGCCGGACGATTTGCCGATTAACTGGTGACATCTGTTCGCGGTAATCGAGGGCAGCGTGGCGCTCGCGACCGCGACGGTCTTCATCCTCCAGCATAAGACCGTGGCGGTGGCGTGCGTGTATGCGGCGGGCGTCGCGATTCTGGGCATCTTCGGTTACATGCTGCGCAATGTCGATCCGGCGTTCTTCCTCGGCGGCGTCACGCTGTTCACGTGGGGCACGGCGCAGTAGTTTCAGGCACTCAATCCGATCTGGATAATGCTCTGCTGAGTCCGATTCTCGCGTTATACGCGTCTCGCGCAGCACGGACTCGATATTCCGGTGGCGGGCAAGTATGCGCTGGGCTTTTTCGTGTTCGGCATGAGCGGACACTACGCGGTGCAGGGGCGTGTTGTGTCGTCGTGGTTCGCGGGTTACGGGCTGTCTTCGCTCGGCGAACTGCTGGTGTCTGGTGTCGGGCCTCGGCCTCGCGATGATCGCGCGCTACGTGCCGGCTCGCATGGGCGGGTTCATGATGGGCGCGTATTTCGTCGCGAACACTCTTCGCGTGCATGCCGTCGGGCAATCTGGATCCGCTGGAATCGTTGCCGCTGTACACGCATCTGTTCTTCGGGCTGGGATGGCTCGCAGCGGGCGGCGCGGCGGTCGCGATCGCGCTGCTGCCGTGCTCGGCAAGCTGTCGCGCGCGCATCAGCGGGCGATGGAAGAGTCGACGGACGGGATCGATTGCAGCGAACGGCGCGAAGGACCGGATGCAGCCGTCTGCGTCGTAGCGGAGGGAAGGCCGAAAGGCAGGAAAGCAAAAAGTCCGGCATGACCGGGCTTTTTGTTGTTGAAACTGGTTGCGGGGGTAGGATTTGAACCTACGACCTTCGGGTTTATGAGCCCGACGAGCTGCCAGACTTGCGAACTATCGCGCTGTCGGGATGATCACGTTCCCTCGACTATCCCGAGCGAAACCGCAAACCTGATCCAGCCGACTTGCCGTACTGCAAACTGCCTTGAAACAACGAGGGCGTGTGCCCAGCGTCGATCAATAGAACTTCTTCGGCAGTTGCGCGCGGCGGATCTGCTTGCGCAGACGAGCGACAGCAGCAGCTTTTTTGCGTTTGCGCTCAGTGGTCGGCTTTTCATACGCCATGCGCGACTTGAGTTCCTGAATCAGGCCCGTGCGCTCGATGGTACGGCGAAAACGACGTATGGCAACGTCGAAAGGTTCGTTCTCTTTCAACAGAATCTTGGTCATTGAAATCTCGGTTGATCTGGCCCCGACAGAATTTGGAGCAAAACGTAATTGTACTCTTTTTGAGAGCGCATCGGCACACTCTGTGTTGAAAATCGCGCTGACGCGTGCCCGGGAACCACATCGTAGGTCGTTGAATAGAGACGACAATCCCGAAATACCCGGGTCTTGGGCGGTGCATCACGCACACGCGATGCACGCTCAGAAACCCCGCGGTCGGGCAGGGCGCGGGGCGACGGGGCGGGTTCCGCGTCGGGCTGGTCGATCGTCACATCGGACTGTGCGAGCGCCACGCACGGAAGAATCCAGCCTTCTGCGTTTTCTTCGGCGGTCAGCCCGGGTCGATCCGATAGCGCACGTCGCCTTCCACGAGCCGGCACATGCACGCGCGGCACGTGCCGTTGTGGCACGATCGCGGCAGGGACAGCTTCGCGCCTGCGCCGCTTCCAGCAACGATTCACCCGCGCGCACGGCGACGAAAAATCCCACCGGCTCGATGGTCAACGCGAACGCGTCAGCGTCGGCATCGGCATCGTCTGTATCGTTGGCGGGCGGCGTGTTCATTCGCGCACCCTTGACGGTTGCGCGGCCGTTGGTCAGATCGCGCAGTTCGGCGGCGGCATCCGCGCGTGCCGCGGCCGCCATGCGGATCACGAAGCGCACCGTTATGCCGTACGCGGTTTCCGTCAGCTCGGCTTCGTGCACGTCGATCCAGCGATGCACGCGCGCTTCGTCCGCATAATCCATGTCGATATCGACGAGCCCGCGCTCGATGCGCTCCGCCAGTTGCATCGCGCTCGCGATCGCGGCGGTGTAGGCGCGCACTAGGCCCGCCCGCGCCCAGCTTGATGCCGCCGTAGTAGCGCGCGACGGCGGCCAGCACGCCATCGACTTCGTGATGCCGCAGCACTTCGAGGATCGGCCGTTCCGCTATGCTCGATGGCTCGCCGTCGTCCGACATGCCCGACCGGCCGCCCGCGAGCAGCGCCCAGCAGACGTGCGTGGCCGTCGGATGCTCGGCGGCAGGCGTTCGAGTTGGTGCATGGCGGCATCGCGGTCGGCGACGGGAATCGCGAGCGCGATGAAACGGCTCTTGCGGATGTCGATTTCGGCACTGACGGCGGCGGCAAGGGTGTAGGTCGGCACAGCTCGAAGCAAAAATCTAAAAGAGAAAGCAGAACCCGCAATGTTATCCGCAAAGCGGCGGCGTTCTCCTTCCAGTGCACGACCTTGCCCGGATTCATGAGATTGTCGGGATCGAGCGCGGCCTTGATTGCCAGCATGAGCCGCACTTCGACGGGCGATTTGTAGTGCATCGCTTCATCGACCTTCAACTGCCCGAGCCCGTGCTCTGCGCTGATGCTGCCGCGATGCGCATGCACCTGGTCATAGACGAGCGCGTTGATCTTCGCCTGATTGTCGTTGAGGAACTGCTTCGGATCGATGCCTTCGGGCGCCTGCACGTTGTAGTGCAAATTGCCGTCGCCGAGATGGTCGAAGGTTACCATGCGCGCGCCGGGCACGGCCTGCGCGATGATCGCGTCGGCCTCATCGATATAGCGGCCGATGCTCGAGATCGGCACCGCGATGTCATGCTTGATGTTGAGGCCTTCCTCGGTCTGAGCGAGCGGGATATGCTCGCGCAAATCCCAGAACGCCTGCGATTGCGCGAGGCTTTCTGGCCACCACCGCGTCCTCGACGATGCCACGCTCGAGCGCTTCCTCCATCAGCTTTTCGAACAGGGCGCGCGCGTGCTCCTCGCTTTCGCTGTCGGACAGTTCGAGCAGCACGGTCTGCGCGTGCGGCTCGCCGAACGGATAACCTAACTGCGGAAAATGCCGGGAGACGAGGCGCATCGAAAAGTCGGACATCAGCTCGAAACTGGTAAGCAGCGGCCCGGCGTGATGCTGCGCCATCGACAGAAAATCGAGCGCCGCATGCGGCGACGCGAGTCCCGCGAGCGCGGTGACCTTCGCGACTGGCGCGGGATGCAGTTTCATCACGGCGGCGGTGATGAAGCCGAGCGTGCCTTCCGCGCCGATGAACAGATCGCGCAGATCGTAGCCGGTGTTGTCCTTGCGCAGGCCGCGCAGCCCGTCCCAAATTCGCCCTGCGGCGTCACGACTTCGAGGCCCAGACACAGCTCGCGCGTATTGCCATAGCGCAGCACGCCGGTGCCGCCCGCGTTGGTCGCGAGATTGCCGCCGATGGTGCAACTTCCTTCGGCCGCGAGGCTCAATGGGAACAGGCGGCGTTCGCTTTCTGCGCGCGCCTGAATTTCGGCGAGCACGACGCCCGCCTCGACGGTGATCGTGTTGTTGTGCGGATCGATGCCGCGAATGCGATTGAGCCGCTTGAGGATGACCACGGCCTGCGCGCCGCTCGCATCTGGCGTCGCGCCGCCCGCGAGTCCGGTATTGCCGCCTTGCGGCACGATCGCGATGCGATGATCGCGATGCGATGCTCGTGCGCTAGCCGCACGACGGCGGCGACCTGTTCGGCATCGGCGGGCAGCAGCACGGCGCACGCCTGGCCGTGATACCGCTTGCGCCCGTCGACGAGATACGGCTCGGTGTCGTGGGCATCGGTGAGCACGTGCTGGGCGCCGAGCAGCTCGGTGCAGGCGGTGACGAAGCGGGCGTGGGAGGCGGTCATGGGACGAAAGATTAAAGTCGTGGAACGCGTAGTCGACAGTATCGCGCAGCACGGCTCGCGGCGAGACTCGGCCAAATGGCATAAGCCGGCGCGCGGGGCGCGAGTCGTGCTACAAATCGTGCTACGAAGCATCACGCCTGCATCATGCGAGGCGTCGAAAAAGTGAACGAACTAACGTTTTTTCGCGCGCGATGGATCGTGTGTTTCTCGTTGACGATCGAGCTTCGCGGCGCGCTTGAGAGGCGCGACGTAAGCGAGCGCGCAGACGAAGAACACGAGCGCGAGTAGGGCTTCAACCCACGCGAGCCGCGCGGACAGGCCCGGATCGCTCATGCCGCGCACGATGCCTTCGGCAAAGTAGAGCAGCATGAGAATCGATGCCCATTGCAGCGTGTACACGTTGCGTTTCACGACACCGGGCAGCGCGCAGGCAGCGGTAGCGCCTTCAGCGCGCGCGCCTATGCGCCGGGACGCAGCGGCGCGAGCCACAGTTCCCACAGGAGCGGCAGCACGACGAAGCTCGCGAGCGCGCCGTTATGGCGGACGGGATGCGCGGTGCTCGCGTTCATGAGCGTTTCATCGCGCCTGCGCGCCGTGCACGAGATCGAGCGCAGTGCGAGCAAGCCGTGCGCCCAGCGCGATGGCGAGCGTTTTTTCGTCGGCGGTGATGCCGTGTCGCTGGGAGTCGTCGCCCGCGCGCGCATGATGCGACGCGCCGTAGGGCGTGCCGCCGCTTTGCGTGGTGGTCAGGCGCGATTCGGTGTAAGGAATGCCGACGATCACCATGCCGTGGTGCAGGAGCGGCAGCATCATCGAAAGCAGGGTGCTTTCCTGGCCGCCGTGCAGGCTGCCGGTGGAGGTGAAGACGCACGCGGGTTTGCCCGACAGCGCGCCCGAAAGCCACTGCGGCATGGTGCCGTCGACGAAGTATTTCATCGACGCGGCCATGTTGCCGAAGCGGGTCGGCGAGCCGAGTGCGAGACCGGCGCACTCTTCGAGATCACGCAGTTCGCAGTAGGGCGGGCCGTCGGCGGGAATGTCGGGCTGGGTGGCTTCGCAGACGGTCGAAACCGGTGGCACCGTGCGCACGCGCGCCTGCATGCCGGGCACGCTGTCGACGCCTTGCGCAATCGCGAGTGCGAGTTCGCGGGTTGCGCTGTGGCGGCTGTAATAAAGCACGAGGATGTCGTTCATAAGGCTTTTTTGTGAACGGGTATTATTTTTGAGCAGGTTTCATGGCGGGCGCCGCGCGGCGTATCGGTACGCGGGCTTCGCCGGGAGAAAGCATTTGCAGCAACTTTCCATCGATCTCGCAGCCATCCGCCGTCTGGCCGGTTTTGTCGGGCAGCGCGTCGGTCAGGACCGCGTCGCGCAGGTGGCAGGCAGTCTCACCTTCACAAGCGTGCTGTCCATCGTGCCGCTCGCGACGGTCGCGTTCGCGCTGTCCACGGCGTTTCCGATCTTCGGTTCCTTTCAGGCCTCGTTGCCGGACTTTCTCGCGGCGCATCTGATGCCGCCGCAGATCAACGACCGGATTTTTCGGTATCTGAACCAGTTCGCGTCGAAGGCGAAGGGGCTGACAACCGTCGGCCTCGTCATCCTGTTCGTCACGGCTGTCATGACGATGATAACCGTTGAGTCCGCGTTCAACGTCATCTGGCACGTGAAGAAGGCGCGTCCGCTTGGGCAACGCGTGCTGGTCGCTGGTCTACTGGGCGATCATTACGCTCGGGCCGACGCTGTTCGGCTTCAGCCTGTCGATCTCGTCCTGTCCTATGTGTTCGCGCGCTCGGTGGCGTTCGCAGGTTCGCATAACCTGCTGCTGCCGATGGCCGAATGGCTGGTGACCGGCGTGTCGCTGCCGCTCACCGTGTTTAGCTTCACGATCATTTACGTCTATATGCCGAACTGCAAGGTCGAATGGCGTGATGTGGTCGTGGGCGTGCTGGTCGCCGCCGTCGCGTTCGAACTGAGCAAGTGCGGCTTCGGTTTGTATATCCGTCGCATTCCGACTTACACTGCCGTCTACGGGGCGTTCGTGGCCGCGCCGGTGTTTCTGCTGTGGGTGTGTATCTGTGCTGGCTGATGGCGCTCGTCGGCGCGATGGTGACCTCCGCGCTGCCCACGATACGCATCGGGCAATACCATCGGCGGGCGTTTCCGGGCAGGGATCTGCTCGATGCACTCGAAATTCTCGCGCGGCTCGTCGAGTCGCGCGAGGAGGGCAAGCCCGGTTATACGGCGCTGGAATTGTCGAAGATGGCGCGCTGCGATCTCAATACGTCGACGCGTCTCATTGGCCGGCTCGATGCGCTCGGCTGGATCGGCCGGCTGGAAGACCCGCGCATGCCGCGCTATGTGCTGGTCGCCAATCCGAATCACATCACGGTGACGATGCTGTTCGATCAGTTCGTGATCGAACGCGACGAACTTGCGTATCAGTACGTGACGAGCCGCAGGTCGATTGCGCCGCGCTGATGGGCGCGCTCGAAAACGACAAGCTGGATATCACGTTGGGCTCCTTGATCGCGGTGCGAGCATCGGCGCTGACGAATGCTCACTCGCGCGAGGCATCGCCGCAGTTGTTGCCGCAGCAGGCGTGAGCTTCAGAAGGCGCCAAAGCGGCATCAAAGCGAAATCGTGCCGATGCAGATGTCCTTGAACATCACCCAATCGCTCATCAGGCTGTAGAACGGATGCCGAAAGGTCGCGGGCCGGGTTTTCTCGAAGAAGAGGCCGATCCACGCGAAGCCGTAACCGCAGACGACCGCCGCAGGTAGCCATAGCCATTCGCCCGTGGCGATCGCCATGGCGAGACAGCGACGCCGAGCGACCCGATGAAGGCAGCCTGCGCGACGTCGTA
This sequence comes from Caballeronia sp. BR6202001591004, assembly GCA_029439525.1. Classification (GTDB taxonomy): domain Bacteria; phylum Pseudomonadota; class Gammaproteobacteria; order Burkholderiales; family Burkholderiaceae; genus Caballeronia. The sequence continues at coordinate 323 of JAQFVJ010000019.1, read as the reverse complement.
TTGCGATGCTCGTTGAGATAGAAGGGGTAGAACTCGGCGAAGTTCGCGAAGTGAACCCCATGCGCGGTTTGAGCCATGACGGCCTCCTGTCGATGCCTGCGTAGCGTCTGTCGTCACGCCAGCAAGATTCATTCTGCGGCGGCGTCATGCGCCGCGCAAGAGACCGATCAGCCGGCTTTCGCGCAGGACAGCGCGAAAGCGAACAATGTGTCCAGCACAGCGTCGGGTTGCTCGGACATCATCGCGTGACCGGCGTCGAGTTCGGCGCGCATCGGTAGCCTGTCTTTTTCCGAACGCAGCGCACGCGCAGCGCGTGGCGGCGT
>JAQFVJ010000018.1 GCA_029439525.1 Caballeronia sp. BR6202001591004 | reverse complement strand
ATCGGCTCGCGGTTTCGCTCCACGCTTCCTCCCCACGATTTTGGTCACCCTCTCGCAGTTGCGCTTCGCTTCATTCGCTCTGTTCAACTCATGGTAGAATTTGCACCTATAAGATTGCGTCCATGCTGGGCGCACAAGACAAGGGCGTCACCGTATCACGATGCCGCCCATCGCTTTCAAAAAAACGCGCGTCGTTACTTCGCCGGCTTGGTCACGTCGATGCCGAACTATTTGTTCGAGATCTTCGTGAACGTGCCGTTGGCTTCGAGTTGAGTCATCGCGTCGTCGATCGCCGTGGCGAACTTCGGATTGCCCTTCTTGAACGGAATCCCCGACGGATTGCCCGGGCCGACGTTCTAACCCGGACGCAGCGGCCGTTGCGAATTCTTCGTCAGATACGCGAGCATCAGGCGCTCATTGAGCGCGGCGTCCAGTCGGCCCGCGGCCAGATCGCGCAGATATTCCGGCGCGCCCGGATACGTCTTCACGTCCGATGCCCGGCACGGCCTTCGTCATGTCCATTGTAGTTGGTGCCGAGCGCGACGCCGAGCTTCTTGCCCTTCAAAGTCGTCGAGCGACTTGAACCGCGTGTCGTTCTTGCGCTGAATCAGTTGCGCGTTCGAGTACGTGTACGCCGGCGAGAAATCGAGCGTCTGCTTGCGCGGGTCGGTAATGCCCACTTGATTGACGATCACGTCGAACTTGCCCGCCTACAAACCGGTGATGAGCCGCTACTCCGTCGTGATGAACTCGGGCTTCAGGCCCATCTTGGCGGCGACGGGGCCTTGGCGATATCAACGTCGAAGCCGTCCAGTTCGTCCTGCGGTGTCTTCGAATGGAACGGCGGGAAGGTGTGCCTTCCAGGCCGATGCGCAACGTGCCGCGCTGCTTGGCCTGATCGAGCAGCAGGTCTTCGGCGTGCGCCGTGGCCGTGACGGCCGTGAACGTGGCGCCGATCAGGCTGGCGGCGACGAGCTTCTTGAGCATGGAGAGTTTCATCTTGTTTTTGCCGGGGCGTCACGGCTCCGGCTGGATGCGACGTTCGACAGGTGCGGCGATCATAGTGAAATTGCAATCGCCGCGTCATATCGTTTGCTCATGTCTATATGACCCAACTGATTGACTAACTGCTCTGATGCAGCCATCAGGCGAGCGCTTCGACGCATTCCTTCACGAGCGCCGGCCCGCGATAAATCAGCCCGGTGTAGATCTGCACAAGTGATGCACCTGCCGCGAGCTTCGCGCGCGCATCGTCGCCCGAGAAAATCCCCCCGACGCCGATGATCGGCACCTCGGTTCCCACTTCCGCGCGCAGCTTGCGGATGACTTCGTTCGACGCATCGAACACCGGGCGCCCGGACAGGCCGCCAACTTCCTCGCCGTGCGGCATGCCGGTGACGGCGGCGCGCGAGAGTGTCGTGTTGGTGGCGATCACGGCGTCGATCCTGTGGGCCAGCAGTGTGCCCGCGATCGACTTGATCTGCTCGTCATCAAGATCGGGCGCGATTTTCAGCGCCAGCGGCACGAGCTTGCCGTGCAGGTTGGACAAGCGCTGCTGCTTGTCCTTCAGCGCGCCGAGCAGCGAATCGAGCTCGCCCGCGCCCTGCAATTGCCGCAGATTCTTCGTGTTCGGCGACGAGATGTTGATCGTCACGTAGCTCGCGAAGGGGTAGACGCGCTCGAGGCAATACAGATAATCCTCGGCGGCGCGCTCGATGGGCGTATCCGCGTTCTTGCCGATGTTGAGGCCCAGCGTGCTGCGATAGCGCACCGCCTTGACGTTGGCGACGAACTGATCGACGCCGCCGTTGTTGAAACCCATCCGGTTGATGAGTGCGCTCGCCTCCGGCAGCCGGAAGATGCGTGGACGCGGATTGCCTGCTTGCGCGCGCGGCGTCACCGTGCCGACTTCGATGAAGCCGAAGCCAAGCGCCGCCAGTCCGTCGATGCACGCGCCGTCCTTGTCCAGCCCGGCCGCCAGTCCGACGGGGTTCCTGAACGGGATGCCCATCACGGTGCGGGGAGAATTGGGCCCCCGCGTGACGAGCAGACTGGCGATACCGGTGCGGCCCGCGGCGCCCAGAATGCGCAGCGTCAGATGATGGGCGTCTTCCGCGTCCATCCTGAACAGATGCGAGCGCGCGAGCGGATAAAGGGAACTGAACACGAAATGAAAAGCGCGGAACCGGCGTATTTTTTTTGAGACCGGTATTTTAGCGGGTTCGCGCGGGGCGATCAGGCGGACGTTTCGATGCGCGCAGCAGAATGGGCGATTCCACGCGAATCCGCGCGTTTGGGAGCGTCGCCGGCGACTATTTCGGCTGTCCCGGCCTGCCGATGCGGTCCGGCATTGGCAGTGCGCCGGCGGAGTGCGTCGTCACGGGATCGAGCACGGACCAGCGCCCGTCGACCAGCCCTTCCAGCGGCCGGAAATTGGCCTTGTAGGTCATTTTTTCGCTCTCGCGTATCCAGTAGCCGAGATACACGTGCGGCAGGTCGAGCCTCTTCGCCTGTTCGATCTGCCAGAGGATGTTGAAGGTGCCGTAACTCGTCTTCGGCAAATCCGGTTCGAAGAACGTGTAGACTGATGACAGCCCATCGCCGAGGATGTCGATCATGCTGATCATGCGCAGTTCGCCAGGCTGCTCCGGCGTGCCCGGCTCGCGGAATTCGACCAGACGCGAATTGATCCGGCTTTGCAGCAGGAACTGCTCGTACTGGTCGCGGCTGTCGCGGTCCATGCCGCCGCCCGCGTGCCGCGCCGACTGGTAGCGCATGTAGAGCGCGTAATGCTCCTCGTCGTAATGCAGCGGCGCGACGCTCGCGACCAGATCGCCGTGCAGCTTCCACACGCGGCGCTGGGCACGGTTCGGTGTATAGCGCGATACCGGCACGCGCACCGGCACGCAGGCGCGGCAGCCATCGCAATACGGGCGATAGGTGAACACGCCCGAACGCCGGAAACCGGCTTTTACGAGTTCAGTGTAGACGTCGGAATTGATGAGATGGCTCGGCGTGGCGACTTGCGAGCGTGCCACGCACCCTTCCAGATAGCTGCAAGCATAGGGCGCTGTTGCATAGAATTGCAGCGCGGAAAGCAGTGACAGCGGCAGCTCGTTCAGATGTGTCACTTGACGGCTCTCAGTGGCCCCGGGCGGGACTCGCATTGTGCTTCTCTGCCACGCGGCCTCAGCGCGTGCAGCCTTGGGCGTATCTTTGCGCAGTTCGCGTCATGTGGCCGTCTCGGGCTTCTCGTGCGTCGACAGGTCGGGGAGCACGGACTTGTCGACGCGCCAGGGAATCTGCGGCTCGCGCACGGCCTTCTTCAGATGGGCGAGGAATTCGCGGCGAGGAATCTCCCGGCCGCCCAGCGACGCCAGATGCGACGTATTCTGTTGACAGTCTATCATCTCAATTTTGTGGCGGCGCAAGTGTCCGACGAGTGCCGCGAGCGCGATTTTCGATGCGTCGGTCTTGTGCGCGAACATCGATTCGCCGAAGAACATCCGCCCGAACGACACGCCGTACAGCCCGCCCACGCGCCTGCCGTCGAACCAGGTTTCGATGCTGTGCGCCTGTCCTGCACGATGCAGCGACGTGTAGGCGTCCACGATATCCGAGGTGATCCACGTGCCGCGCTGGCCCAGACGCGGAGTATCGGCGCAGGCGTGCATCACGGCGGGGAAATCGTTGTCGACGCGCACTTCCCACGCGGGATCCCGCGCCACGCGCCTGAGCGTCTTGCGCAGCGAATCGGAGACTTTGAATTCGGCGGGTTTCAGCACCATGCGCGGGTCGGGACTCCACCACAACACCGGCTGGCCGTCCGAGTACCACGGGAAAATGCCGCGCTTATAGGCGTCGGTGAGCCGCAAGGGCAGTAGGTCCGCGCTTGCTGCGAGCAGGCCCGGCGCGCCGCTCGCCACGCCGAGCGCACACTCGACAGGCGGAAACGGGTCGTCGAAGGCGAGCCAGGGAACCATGATGGGCGCGGGCAGCGAATGGGAGCGTGAAGAAGGATCAGCCGTCGCGCAGCGTGCGGACGATGTCGCCGGTGTGCAGCGTGAAGTTGCCCGCAGCGCGATCGGCGAAGAAAAAGCGCAAGGTCTGTCCGACCGTCGGGAACGCGATCTTGTCCCACGGAATTTCGTGCTCTTCGAACAGGCGCACTTCGAGGCTTTCCTCGCCCGGATCGACTTCGATATCTAGCAGACGCGCGAGATAGAAAATATGCACCTGATGCACGTGCGGGACGTTCAGCATCGTGAAGAGGCTCTGGATTTCGACGCGCGCGTTGGTTTCTTCGAGCGTTTCGCGCGACGCGCCTTCGCTGGTCGTCTCGTCCATTTCCATGAAACCCGCCGGCAGCGTCCAGAAGCCGTAGCGCGGCTCGATCGCGCGGCGGCACAGCAGCACCTTGTCGTCCCACACCGGCACGGTGCCGACGACATTTCGCGGATTCTGATAGTGAACGGTGCCGCAACTGCCGCAGACGAAGCGCTCGCGGTTGTCGCCGGGCGGAATGCTCAGGCTGACCTCATGGCCGCAGACGGAACAGAATTTCATGGAAATGGACATGGGAAGTGTGCTGCGAGTTTATCACCGCGCCGGGTCCGCGCTGTGCCGGTTCGGGGCGGGCGGGGCGTATCGGCGATATTCGGCGTGGCCGATGGGCGGACGGTGCGGCACGCGTTACGCTGCATACGTGGCGGCGCTGAACCATTCTGCCATCTCGCTACAAGCTACAAAATAGTAGTGCTCGAACCTCCATTCACGTTCAGCGCGCTGCGCTCAAGCGAATCCATGTCACCCACGCCCGCCGCACCTTCCCGTCCGCCGATGCTCGCCACCGCCGAAGCGCTCGGCCTTCTGCTCGATGCCGCCAACCGCGTGCTCGCAGCCGACGTCGTGTCGCCGCTCGACGTCCCGCCGATGCACACCAGCTCGATGGACGGCTACGCGGTGCGCGCCGCCGATCTCGCACAGGTGAGCGACGCCGCGCCCGTCGCGCTGCCCGTGTCGCAGCGCATTCCGGCGGGTCACGCGGCCGAGCCGCTCGCGCAGGGCACGGCCGCGCGCATTTTCACCGGCGCCACCGTGCCGCCCGGCGCGGACACGGTCGTCATGCAGGAGATGGCGAGCGCATCCGACGATGGTTGCGTGTCCTTCGCGCAGGCGCCGGGCGTCGGCGAGTGGATTACGAAGCAGGGCGCGGACATCGAACGCGACTTGCTCATCCTGCCGGCGGGCACACGTCTCACGACGCAGGCGCTGGGACTCGCGGCATCGGTCGGATGCGCGCCGCTCGAGGTCGTGCGGCGCGTGCGTGTGGCGATCTTCTTCACCGGCGACGAACTGCGCATGCCCGGCGAGCCGCTCACGCCCGGCGCAATCTATAATTCCAACCGCTTCACGCTGCGCGCCTTGCTGGAAAAGCTCGGCTGCGACGTGTCGGATCTCGGCATCGTGCCGGATCGGCTCGACACGACGCGCGAAACGCTGCGTCGCGCGGCGCTCGGCCACGATCTGATCCTGACCTGCGGCGGCGTGTCCGTCGGCGAGGAAGATCACGTGAAGCCCGCGGTCGAAGCGGAAGGGCGCATTCCGATGTGGCAGATCGCGATGAAACCCTGCACGCCGCTCGCGTTCGGTGCGGCGCGGCGAGGCGGTGAGCTCGGCGATCTAGGCGAGGCCTTCTTCATCGGATTGCCAGGCAATCCTGTGTCGAGCTTTTGCACGTTTTTGCTGTTCGTGCGGCCGTTTCTGTTGCGTCTCGCGGGCGTCGAACAGGTCACGCCGCGCGTCTATTCGATGCGCGCCGATTTCACGCAGAAAAAGGGCGATTGCCGCAACGAATTCCTTCGTGCCCGCGTGAACGAGTCGGGCGGTCTCGATCTGTTTCGGAACCAGAGCTCGGCCGTGCTGACTTCCACGGTCTGGGGCGACGGGCTGATCGACAATCCGCCGAATCACGCCATCAGCGCGGGCGAGATGGTGCGCTTCATCCCATTTTCCGAATGGATGCGGTAAGGACGAGCTGGACCCATGAAAGTCGAATGTGATTTTTTGCGAGCGTGCGCGAGTCCGCTGGGCGTCGCGAACGAAACCGTGAGCGTGCCGGATACGGTCGTCAATGTCGGCGACGTGCGCGCGTGGCTACGCATGCGCGGTGGCGCACGCGGAAGGACGCGCGCTGCGCATGGCTTGCGATCACGTCATGATGGACGCGTCGAAGCGCATCACCGAGGGCTGCGAAGTGGCGTTTTTCCCGTCCGTGACAGGTGGTTGAGATGAGCACGCATGCCAGAGTCCGCGTGCAGGAAGAAGACTTCGACATCGGCGCCGAAGTCGCCGCGCTTCGCGCCGACAACTCCAAGGTCGGCGCGGTCGCGTGCTTCGTCGGCACGGCGCGCGATCTGAACGAAGGCAGCGCCGTCGAGACGATGGAGCTCGAGCATTATCCAGGCATGACGAAGAAGTCGCTCGAAGGCATCGCGCAGCAGGCGCGCGAGCGCTGGCCCGGTTCCGACGTGCTGATCGTGTCGCGTCGGCAAGCTGAAGCCGCTCGACCAGATCGTGCTGGTCGCGACCACTGTGATGCATCGCGCCGAAGCGTTCGAGTCGTGCGCGTTCGTGATGGACTATCGAAGACCCAGGCGCCGTTCTGGAAGAAGGAAAAGACCGAAGCCGGCGAGCCGCTGGGTCGATGCCCGCGAGTCCGACGAGCACGCGCTCACGCGCTGGACATCGCGCTGATTCAGGACGCGTCCCGACCGACGAACTTCGCGGGGAACGGCTCGCCAGCCGGACGCTCGGGAAAGCGCGGCTGCGGCGCGTCGCTGCCGGTGCGCTGACGTCTGAGCGCATCGAGCAATGTATGCTGCTCGGCAGGAATCTGATAATCCCAGCCGAACTTGCTCAATTGCAGGCTGTGCGCGATGCGCAGCGCCGGCTCCATGAATTGCACGGCCGCCGCCGGCTCGTAGCGCGCTTCCACCGTGTTCAGAAACAGCGACAGCCAGCGCGCGAAGTGGCGCGGCTTGATATCCGCGAGCGGTCGATGTGCTTCCTGCACGTTGCCGCGATATTGCTTCGAGCCCAGCACGAGGCTCGTCCAGAAGGCGGTCATTATGGCCAGATGCCGATCCCAGCGCCCTCGAGTACGCGCGAAAATCTGGCCGAGCAGAGGATCATCGTCGACGCGGCGATAGAAGGCTTCGACAAAAGCGCGCACGTTCGTCTCATTCGGCGCGGGTTCGCGCGCAGGTTCGTGAGCAGCTTCGGGTGCGGGTTCGGTGGGATGGCTAGGACGGTTCATGGCGACAAACTGTAGTGCAATCGACCGACGAATACATGAAAAGCGTTCGAAAGGCGCGGCTTTTTCGTGACGATAATCATGAATATGAGACACAATGTTCGCGCGGGCGGTACGGCAATCGACGAGTCGAATGTGCCACGCACGGGTTCTTCCCGGCGACGGCATCGTCCATCGCGTGCGGATGGTAAACCCTGTGCGACGTGAGCGCGGGTCATCGTCCCTCGTCGTCGCGCTCAGCGATCCGCGCAGTGTCCAATGATGCTCGCACTGCCACGCCGTTCATCTGCTCGCGTTACTTATCGCGTCATTTTTATTGCATCACTTACTCACGCGCTCTTGCGCCGACCAACATCGCGACATCATGCGACTGACAGACTACGCTGACTATGCGCTGCGGGTTCTGCTCTATCTCTCCGTGCGTCCGTCCGGCTTATCGACGATCCAGGCGATTTCGGACTCTTACGGCATCTCGAAGAACCATCTGATGAAGATCGTGCAGCAGCTCGGCGAACTCGGCTGGGTCGAAACTGTGCGCGGCCGCAACGGCGGCTTGCGGCTCGCAGAGCATTCCAATGCGCTGACGATCGGCGATATCGTGCACAAGACCGAGAGCGATTTCGCGCTGGTCGGGTGCTTCAATCACGAGGCGGGGGGCGCGGCTGCATGATCGAACCGCAATGCTGTCTGAAGGGCGTGTTCGCGGCGGCGCGCGACGCGTTCCTCGCCGAATTCGACAGGCACACCGTCGGTGAACTCGCCAAGCCGGCGAACGAACTGCCCCGGCTGCTCGGATCGTGCCGATCGTGCCCGTCAGGCCGTACGCACTCGTGCCGAATCGCGCGACGAGCTGAACATCTCTGTGCGTCTGCACGCGCCGCCCGCCGCTCTGCGCGGCCGTGCGGCGAACGAAAATTCGACGGAAAGGTCATTCTCATGCGCACCTCTCGTGCGCGGCGCTCTCTGAAGCGCGTTCTCGCGCGTTGCCGAAAGCAAAAAATGGCCCGTTTTTGGCAAAACAATGCTTGAAACCGGCAAAAAGCGCCTCATTTTCGATGTGTTTAGAATTGGAGCTGTCTAAAAATGAGAATCGACAAACTCACCACCAAATTTCAGGAAGCGCTCGCCGACGCCCAGAGCCTGGCGGTCGGGCACGAGAATCAGTACATCGAGCCGGTCCATTTGCTCGCGGCCCTGATCGCGCAGAAGGACGGCTCCGCGCGTTCGCTGCTCTCGCACGCAGGCGTGCAGGTGGAGGCGCTGCAGACTGCGTTAAACGAGGCCATCGGCCGTCTGCCACAAGTGCAGGGCACCGACGGCAACGTGCAGGTCAGCCGCGACCTCGCGGGCCTGCTCAACAACGCCGACAAAGAAGCACAGAAGCTCAACGACACTTATATCGCGAGCGAAATGTTCCTGCTTGCGGTGGCCGACGACAAGGGCGAAGTCGGCCGCATCGGCAAGCAGCACGGGCTCACGCGCCGGGTGCTCGAAGCCGCCATCAACGCGGTGCGCGGCGGCCAGCAGGTCGATAGCCAGGACGCGGAAAGCCAGCGCGCGGCGCTGAAAAAGTACACCGTCGATTTGACCGAGCGAGCGCGTGCCGGCAAGTTCGACCCGGTGATCGGCCGCGACGACGAAATCCGCCGCTTGATCCAAATTCTTCAGCGTCGCACGAAGAACAATCCAGTGCTGATCGGCGAGCCGGGCGTGGGCAAGACGGCGATCGTCGAAGGTCTGGCGCAGCGGATCGTCAACAGCGAAGTACCGGAAACGCTTAAGGGCAAGCGCGTGCTGTCGCTCGACATGGCGGCGTTGCTCGCGGGCGCGAAGTATCGCGGCGAATTCGAGGAGCGCCTGAAGGCCGTGCTCAACGATATCGCCAAGGACGAAGGGCAAACGATTGTCTTTATCGACGAGATTCACACGATGGTCGGGGCGGGCAAGGCCGAAGGCGCGATGGACGCAGGCAACATGCTGAAGCCGGCGCTGTCGCGCGGCGAGCTGCATTGCATCGGCGCGACCACGCTGGACGAGTACCGCAAGTACATTGAGAAGGACGCGGCTCTGGAGCGTCGTTTCCAGAAGGTGCTCGTCGATGAACCGTCGGTCGAAGCGACCATCGCGATTCTGCGCGGCTTGCAGGAGAAATATGAGCTGCATCATGGCGTCGAGATCACCGATCCGGCGATCGTCGCGGCGGCGGAACTGTCGCATCGCTACATCACGGATCGCTTCTTGCCGGACAAGGCCATCGATCTGATCGACGAAGCCGCGTCGCGCATTAAGATGGAAATCGATTCGAAGCCCGAAGAGATGGACAAGCTGGAGCGCCGCACCATCCAGTTGAAGATCGAGCGCGAAGCCGTGAAGAAGGAGAAGGACGAGGCCTCGCAGAAGCGTCTGCAACTGATCGAGGAGGAGATCGACCGGCTGAACCGCGAGTACTCCGATCTCGAGGAAATCTGGACCGCAGAGAAGGCCGCGGTGCAGGGCAGCGCGCAATTGAAGGAAAAAATCGAGAAGGTGCGCGCGGACATCACGCGTCTGCAGCGTGAAGGCAAGCTCGAGAAGGTCGCCGAATTGCAGTACGGCAAGCTGCCGGAACTCGAAGCGCGTCTCAAGCAGGTCACGCAGGCGGAATCGCAGGAGCAGAACAACCCGACGCGTCCGCGTTTGTTGCGCACGCAAGTGGGCGCCGAGGAAATCGCGGAAGTCGTGTCGCGTTCCACCGGTATTCCCGTGTCGCGCATGATGCAGGGCGAGCGCGAGAAGCTGTTGCAGATCGAGAGCAAGCTGCACGAGCGCGTGATCGGTCAAGACGAGGCGATCGGCGCGGTGGCGGGTGCGATTCGCCGTTCGCGCGCAGGTCTGTCGGATCCGAACCGGCCGTATGGTTCATTCCTGTTCCTGGGACCGACGGGTGTCGGCAAGACGGAACTGTGCAAGGCATTGGCCGGGTTCCTGTTCGATTCGGAAGATCATCTGATCCGCATCGACATGAGCGAGTTCATGGAGAAGCACAGTGTCGCGCGGCTGATCGGCGCGCCGCCGGGATACGTTGGTTATGAGGAAGGCGGTTATCTGACCGAAGCCGTGCGGCGCAAGCCGTACAGCGTGATTCTGCTCGATGAAATCGAGAAGGCGCATCCGGACGTGTTCAATGTGCTGCTGCAAGTGCTCGACGACGGTCGCATGACCGATGGCCAGGGCCGCACCGTGGACCTCAAAAACACGGTGATCGTGATGACCTCGAACCTCGGTTCTCAGGTGATTCAGGGCATGGTCGGCGAGCCGCAGGAGAAGGTGAAGGACGCCGTGTGGGAAGAGGTGAAGCTGCATTTCCGCCCGGAATTCCTGAACCGTATCGACGATGTCGTGGTGTTCCACGCGCTCGGCCGCTCGAACATCGAGTCGATTGCGAAGATTCAGCTGGCCCGTCTGCAGGAGCGTCTGGCCAAGCTCGACATGCAGCTCGAAGTGTCCGACACAGCGCTGGAGCAGGTCGGCAAGGTCGGCTACGATCCGCTGTTCGGCGCGCGGCCGCTCAAGCGGGCGATCCAGCAGGAGATCGAGAATCCGGTCGCCAAGCTGATTCTCGCCGGCAAGTTCGGCCCGAAGGATGTCATTCCGGTGGACGTGCGGGAAGGCAAGTTCGTGTTCGATCGCACGGTGCATTGAGGCTGGTGCGGTTTGACGGAGAAGGCAGCGGGGTGACTCGTTGCTTTTTTGTTTCTTGAGGGAATCCGTGCGATTGCAGGGGTTTTCGCCGCAAACAAGTCGTTTAACGTGAAATCCATGTGATCGCATGGATTTGCATGATTATTATAATAATAAGGGTATTGTAAATATCCGTGCGATCGCAAGGACTATCATGGAAATCGACATCAGGGCCGCGCGCGACATCGGTGCCGCTGTGCGCGCCGTCCGGAAGGCTCAGCGACTGCGTCAGGACGATGCCGCTGGCAGGATCGGCGTAAGTGAGAGCTTTCTCGGTAAGGTCGAAAATGGCGCGGAGAGCATTCACTGGGGCAAGCTGTTTCAGGTGCTCGAAGGACTGGGCGTGCTGTCGTCGTCGACATACCCGACAGCGCTGGCGAGCTCTTCACGCGAGCAAACCAGTCAGTACGCCCGCGCCGCGCGGGCGGAAAAGCGTCGCCGTGAGCGGGAGCGTGACGATGACGCCTGATCCCTTCGTCACCCGCCGTGGAAAAGCGCCGCAATCTGATCGAGCATCAACGATGTGGAGGTCAGCGTGCTCAACGCGGATGACGATGGATGTCTGGTCGTTTACCTACCTTCCATCGTGGCTGAACGATACGCACCGTTATCCGCTGAGTTCCGCGTTGCCGCTTCAGGACGAAGTAAACTTCGACGGCAGCACGCGCCTCTCGGTCCAATGGTATTTCGACAATCTGCTGCCCGAAGAAGGGCAGCGCAGTCTGCTCGCACGCGATGCCGCGATCCGCAACGAAGCCGATGCCCTTGCCTTGCTCGCGCATTACGGCGCCGAGTCGGCGGGTTCGGTCACGCTGCTGCCGTCCCGGTGCAGCCGTCGCGCAGGAGGCGTCGGATCGACCGCTCACCGACGATGCGCTGCAAACCCGCATCGACGCATTACCGCGCGTTCCGCTCACGCATGCCGCGATCAAGCGCATGTCGTTGGCGGGCGCGCAGCACAAACTCGCCGTGATCTTGCGCGACAATGGGCTCTACGAGCCGGCAGGACGGCACGCCGTTGACGGACATCCTCAAGCCGGATCATCAGGATAACGATGATTATCCGCATTCGGTCATCAACGAATGGTTCGTCATGAAGCTGGCTACGGCGTCGCGTCTGGACATGCCGGCCGTGCATCGCCGCTATGTGCCGTCACCGGTGTATCTGGTGGATCGCTTCGATCGCGAACGCCGCGCAGAGCAATGGCGTCCGCTTCATTCGATCAATGCCTGTCAGTTGCTCGATCTCGCGCGCACGTTCAATTCAAGTACGAGCAGGGCAAGCGTTGAGCGTCTCGCCGAGCTCGCGGCACGCTGCCGGAATCAGGCGGCGGCGCGAACGCGGTTGTTTTCGTGGCTGGTGTTCAACGTGCTAGTCGGGAACTTGGACGCGCATCTTAAGAACCTGAAACCTGAGCTTTCTCGTGTCGCGTGAGGGCATCGAACTCGCGCCGTTCTCGACTTGCTGAGCGTGGCGGCATATGGGACGGCGTCGTATCAGAAAACCGATTGGCCGAAGCGCGCCTCGTTCGCGTGGGACATTCTCGGTGCACGTTATTTCGACGACCTCGATCGGGCGTTGATGCTGCGAGCGGGGGAAGTGCTGGGTCTCGCGCGCCGCACGGCCGAACGCCTACTCGACGCGCTGACCGGTTCGATCGCCCGAATCTCGCCGCGACTTTCGCGGGCAAATTGCGATGCCTGCGCACGATCCGTTACACGATCATCGCCGACACGACACGACGCGTCGTGTCGTGTTGCGGCGTCCGCCCGAAAAACTAAAGCCCCGCACGGCACAAACCATGCGGGGCTTGCTCAAACAAAATCAAAACCGGCCGCGCTGATCCTCAACCCTGCTTCGGTGGCTCGCCCTTGCCGAACATGCTGGCCAGACCGCCGAGACCGCCCAGCAAACCGAGCACGCTCGACAGATTCAGTTGGCCGTTGGCCGGCACTTCGCCGTTCGGGGTCGCGTGATCGACGATATGCGGTAGCACCACCGCGAACATGCCCGAGACAGTTGATCGCCCGAGACACCCGCCTTCTGCGCGAGCGTGCCGACGTTGTCCTGCCCCAGCACATTGTGGTGAACGTGCTCGGATCGATCGGCTTGTTTTCGCCGTTGCCGATCCACGACTGCATGGCATCGCCCGCGCCACGCAGCCATGCTGCTGGAAGCGCTTGATCAGGCCCATGAGGCCGCCGGGCTGGCTATTGATGTACTGCATCGCCATGGCGATCAGCGCGGCCTGACCCGATTGCGCGGGCTGCGACGAATTGCCGAGGGCGGAGGAAAAGGATATCGATTACGCTCATGGCAGTCTCATTACGAGAGGGTTGCGGGATGGGTTCGCTCGCATCGCTTCACGCATAAAAAGAAGGGGAGGGGATAACGCGCGTCTTGGTCATTCCATATGACGCGGCCCGGGCGGGCCTGACAGGCGCTTCGGTGACGGAGACGACACGAGCCTCGTCTCCGTCCGCGCCTTTTGAAGTGTGGCTAACTTTGCTTATTGGCTCGCGGCGGCGGCGCTCGCGGCCTTGTCCTTCTTCTTGCTGCGCTTGGGTTGCGTCGGCTTCGCATCGCTTGCCGCCGAAGTACTCGAGGCGCTGGAAGCTGCCTCGGCCGACGTGGCCTTGCTCTTCTTCTTCGATGCTTTGGTGCTGGACGCGGGCGTTGCAGCCAGCGTCTGTGCCGTGGTCGCGGCTGGCGACGTGCAGCGGTCGACGACTTGACCGTCGAGTTCGGCGCGGCGCTGCCGCCTTGCGTCGACATCGGATTGGCGGTCGTGGATTTGGTCATCGCCGGCTTGCTGCTCTTGTCGGTCGGCGGCGTCGACGGTCCGCCGATGGTCAGGCCGTTCTGCTCGAGGTTCGCCACCGACTTGGTGCCGAGACCCTTGACGCGGGTCGCGAGATCGTCCGCATCCTTGAAGGGGCCATTCTTGGTGCGCTCATCGACGATCGCCTTCGACTTCAAGGGTCCTAATCCTTCAGCGATTCGAGTGCGGCTTGATCGGCCGTGTTGACATCGACGGCGGCGAACGCGTAACCGACGGACAGCATGAACGCGAGGCACAGCATCACAGCTTTTTCAGCATTACGGCACTCCAGGCTTGAGAGAAAAGAATGACAAGTCGATAAGTTCGGGCCTTTGACAGACGATGCCGTAAGCATAGGACAAAACGGCCGCCCGAACGATAACGGTTCACATTGTGCACGACCATGCTTTGAGCGTTATGCGTTCCGCACAATCTTTAACGTTGCTAAACGTCGTGCGGATGACATTGGGTGTTTCTGTCCGCGATTGCCATTATTTGCGCTGCGTGCCGGCGGGCGCGGCGGGATGATTCGCGAGATCGAAGATCGGCTGCGCGACGCCGTCGTTCGCACGCACCCGATACGCATTCGCGAGCGATGCAAGCGTGACATCCGCGCTGCCGAGCGCAAGGCTGAAGCCGTAGTAATCCCCGGCCTGCGTGAGCGAGGCCGAGCGGCGACGAGCGTCTTCGCGCAGCGCACCATCACGAGCGTGCGCACGGCCGGTACGTTCAGCGACGAACCGAGCGCGGTGTGCACGCTTCCCAGCCCTTGAAGTCGTGATCGTAGTTCTGCGGAATATAAAGGCCGCCGCCTGTGGCGAGATCGAGCGGCGCATCGTCCAGCAAGGTCGCGGCGGTGACGCGCTTTTCGTCGATGGCCTGCGCATAGAGGAACGGCTTGAGCGTCGAACCGGCCTGGTGTTTCGCGAGCACGGCATCGACTTCCGGCGCGTTCGACAGACCGCCCGCCGCCGACCCACGCGAGCACGTCGCCCGAACGGTTGTCGATGACGATCGCCGCCGCATCGTGCACGTTGTGCGGATGTGTGCGCATTCAGTTCGGCGAGCGTGCGCGCGAGCGTATCGGGGGGGCGAAGTGCTGCAGACGCGCATCGAGCGTCGAGGACACGCGCGTGCTGGCTTGCGGATGCACTTCGCTCGCCACGCGACGCGCAAGATGCGGGGCGAGCGCGTCGTCGCCTCGAGCGAACGACGGCGCGGATGCGGTGCGCGTCAGCATCAACTGCACGTAGCTGTCGAGATTGATGCAGAGGGATCGGCGTTGGCATCGCGCTTGCCGTGCAGCGCCCGCATGTCGCGCAGGATCGTGCCGGCGCGCGCTGACCTTCGTGTACGGCGCGTTCGGCGGCACGAATCAGCGCAGCGGCGAGGGCGCTCTCGCGGTCGAGACCGGAAGGGGCTTGTCGAACAGCCTCTGCGACATAGCCGACAGCCCGATGATCTCGCCGCGAAACGGCACCAGATTCAGATACGCCTCAAGAATCTGATCCTTGCGCCACGACCGTTCGAACCACAGCGCGCCAATGGTCTGCTCCGCCTTCTCGCCGGTGCTACGGCGTCCGGGCGCCTTGCCTTCATCGTCGATGAGACTGGTCAGTTGCATCGTCACCGTCGATGCGCCGCGCGTGCGCGTGTTCCACAGATTGCCCCACGCCGCCGCGCCAGTCCACGCCCGCATGCTCGTAGAAGCATTTGTCCTCCGACGCGACGATCACCTCGCGCAACGCGGGCGACACGTCCGCGAGCGCGACCCAGTCGCCGCGCCGCGCGTGGGTATCGACGCGCGGGCGCTGCAACGGCGTGCCGTCGCGGGCGAGCAGCACCCAGTCCGAACTGCGCCATTTCGCGCGCACGTCGTCGAAGCTCGCCGCGGCGTGCGCAGCCGAACTCAGCACCAGCGCGATGCCGAAGCAGGCGGCACGTTTCATCGCATCACTTCGCCGCGAGCGGTTTGACGACTACCGGCGCATTTGGCAGCGCGCCGAATGTCGATGGAGCATAGAGCGCTTCGACGCGCGTCGGCGGCAGGCCGAAGGTGCCGGGATTGTTCCGCGCATCGTGTATTCGACTTGCAGCTTGCCCTTCGGCAGATAGCCGTCGAAGCCACGCTCGACGAACGCCGGCCCCGAACCTGTCTGCTGCTCGCCTTCGGTGGTCGCCGACGAGTCGCGTCCGAGGCCCGAGCCGAGGATCGTCGCGCCGGCGGGAATTGGATCGTTGACGACGACCCACGTCATGTCGCTTTGCGCGTCGATATCGAGATGCACGCGCACGTGTCGCCCCGCGAAAGCATGCCCTTGACGGCCGGATCGACCGGCGTCACCATCTTCGCGATCCGGTAGCCCGTCGCGAACGGCGCCTTCAGCGCGACCGCCGCGAGGCTTTCGATGGTCGCCCACGGCTTGCCGGTGCCGTCCTGCGTCAGCACCACGGCAGCATCATGCTGCGCACGCTCTTGCTGTTCGTGATCGGCGTGGCCGATGCGACGGCGGTGGGGGCCGCACCCCTCCAGTTCCACGCTCTGCGACGACGAACCGAGTTAAGCCTTCGTCTCGCCCGTGACCGGCATGCCTTCAAACAAGCGCGAGAAGTGCGCGACGGCGAGTTCGCCCTACAGGTTCGCGGTCGTCGTCTGCCATGCGCCGTTCTTCTGCAACGCGAGCAGGCCAGCGACGATGCGCGGCATCTCGTCTTTCCACGATGGCGCATCGGCGAATTGCAGCGCGGTGCGCGCGGCGTTGGTCTCGGTGCCGGTCATGAGCTACCAGAGATCGTCGTCGCGTTCGGTCGAGAAGGTGAGGCGCGTGCCCTGATACGTGAGCCGCGCGGATTATCTGCTCGGCCTGCGCGCGCTTTTCTTCGCGATTCGGAATGCCGTTGACGCGCGAGAGGATCGCGTAGTAATCGAGCACGGCGGAGGTCGGCCATGATCCGGCGCGACCGTGATCGAGCCGAGCATGCGCGGTTGCGCGAGGCCGTAGCGCGACAGCGCCTTGATCGCGGCGAGCTTCTCGAAGTCGAGATCGTTGCGCGGCGCCCAGAACTTGCGCTCGATCTTACCATCGACGAAATTCGCGAGACCCGCCGCCAGCTGATCGCGCAGATCGGCTGGCAGCGCGAAGCGGCGATCTTCCTTCGCGGCTTCGTCGGTCACGGCGAGCAGATACGTGGTGAGCGCGGGGCTGCCGGTCGGACGGTCGTCGTCGGCGGCGGGAAGTAGTTCGCGAGTCCGTCGCGATCGATATACGATGGCATGCGCGTGAGCACGCTTTAAGCGCGCGCGAGGTCTGCTGTTCGAGGCAGTTGTAGGGATAGCGCTCGAACCAGCGGCGCACGCCGGGCAGGCCATCGGCGAGCTTCGGCTGCAGCGATACGGCGATGCTACCGCGCCACCGCGCCGTCGCCCGACTTGCTCGCATCGGCCGGCAGTGCGACGGGCAGCGTGGGCATGCCGTCGACCTGCGTGATGGTCGCCTGTTGCGTGGTAATCGCTGCGACGACTTTCTGAGTGAGCTTCACGGCGTCGCGGGCCTTCGGACCGGCTTGTTCCGTCGCGCTGACGTTCCAGTCGAGACTTCCCGACGAATTGCTGCCGAGCACATCCGGCGTCGTCACGTCCCACGCTACTTCCTGCGACGACTCCGCCGCCAGATCGACCGTGCGCGCATCCAGCGCGAGCGAGCTGGCGTGCGGCGTGACGACGACATGCATCGTCCGCGCCGTCGTGTTGCGCAGCATGAACTGCGCGCGGAACGCGTCGCCCACGCGCACGAGCGGCGGCAGGCCGGAGATCAGTTGCAGGTTCTGCGTGCTCTGGATCGACGCGCTGCCGGTGCCGAACTGTCCCGCGCCGACCGGCGCGACCGCGACGATCCTGAAGCGGGTGAAGGCGCCGTTCAGCGGCACATCGACGGTCGCTTCGCCGTTCGCGTCGAGCGTCACGCGCGGATTCCACAGCAACAGTGTGTCGAACAGTTCGCGCGTCGCGCTGTGTGTCCGCTGCCGCCGCCCGCCGGCACCGCCTTGCGTCCGAAGTGGCGGCGCCCGATGATTCCCATCTGCGCGGTCGCTGTCTCCACGCCATAGGCGCGCTGCTGGAGCATCGCGTCGAGCACGTCCCAGCTCTGATTCGGCATCAGTTCGAGCAGCGCTTCATCGACGGCGGCGACCGCGATCTGCGTGCCCGCCGGCACGGGCTTGCCGCCCGGCAGCGCGACCTTCACCTTGACGTGCGCCTTCGAGCGCACCGTGTAGGACTTGGCGTCGGGCGTGACGCTGACGGCCAGCTTGTGCGACGCCGTGCCGACCTTGATCGACGCCAGCCCGTCGTAACGGAACGCGGGCTTCGACAGATCGACGAGCAGCGTCGGCGCTTGATACTGACGGCCTTCGTACCAGAACGCGCGCGCTCATTCGACCGGCGCTTTCCAGCCCCACGTGAAGAACGAGTACCACGGCACGTCGCGGATGCGTCCGCGCAGCGCGAGCACCGACACGTAGACATTCCGTCCCCACGCATCCTGCACTTTGAGCTCGACGGTCGGGTCCTTGCCGTTCAGTTCGACGACATGCGTTTCCACGATGCCTTCGCGCTCGATGGCGATGAGCGCAGTCGCGGCGCGGAATGGCATGCGCCCCTGAAAGCGCGCGGTTTCGCCGGGTTCGTAGCTGGTTTTTTCGGGCAGCACGTCGATGCGGCCGGTTTTTTCGCCGCCCGCCGAACCACAATGCGTCCTCGCGCGTGACCCAGATCGAGGTGCTGGCGTTCGCGGCGTGGCTGTCGCCGTCCTTTGCGACCACGATCAGGTCGATGTTGCCCGCGTCCTTCAACTTTCGCGCAGGACACGATGCCGTGATCGTCGCTCTTGCCGCTGCACAGCGTGCCGAGGTCTTTCGTGTTCGGTGTGGTTGTCATAGGCGTAGAAGCCGCCGACCATGCGCTTGCGCGAATTCGACATGATGCGCGCGATGCCCTTGATATCGACCGCCACGCCTGTGCGCAGCTTGCCCTACAGATCGAGCGTGAGCACCTGCACTGGCAGGGCGTTGCCGCCGTCGTACCTTGAGGCCGTCCTTCAAAATCGAAGGCACAGGGCGCACTACCTTTGGTCGCGGCACCCGGCGCGCTGCTACAGGACACCGCGCCGGGTGCGGTCGCCGAGGGGCTGCCGAACGGCGTCATCGCTTCGTCGAACTTGACGACGGCCTGTCCCACCTGCGAGACTTTGCATTGCGGCGAGACGGTCGTGACGCGCGCGGCGAGCAGGGTGGTTGCGGCCAGGATCCATTTTTGTTGTGTGCTAACGCGGCTCATCCACTCGCTCCGGGTTTCCCTCAATGCGGCGATTCTACTGGAGCCCTACGGTCAGCTTTCTGACGTTGACGCTTTACAACGAAAGTCAGTCCGCGTCGACCGTCGCACATGGCGGAGACTGACGTGCCGCCAGTACAGGAACAGGCCGACGCCGGCTACGCCGAGACTCAGCGAATTGGCGATCCAGAAGCCGCGCGCGCCCTGGAGCGCCGCGAGGCGCTGCCGACATCGAAGCCGAGCAAATAGCCGCCGCCCAGCCCGATGCCTCATAGACATAGCGCGACGGCGTAGATCACGGTCGGCACCAGCATCACCTTGTAGGCGCGCAGTACGAACGCGGTTGTGATCTGCAATGCGTCGAACAGGTGGTAGAAGAAGATGATGAGCACGAGCGGCATCGCGGTGGCGATCACGGTTGCGCGATCACATGCGGGCGCAGCGTGAGCAGGATCACGCCGTAGGCGAGCGCCAGCATGCAGGCCAGCCGTGCCATGACGCGAGATCGAGCGCGCCTCGTCGTACTTGAAGCGCGCCGAGCGCCTGCGACACCAGCGTCGAACGCGATGCCGATCGACAGCGGCGTCATGTACAGCACTGTACCGAGATTGCCCGCGATCTGATGGCCGGCGAGCGTCGTCGTGCCGAAGCGCGAGATGAACAGCGCCATGAACGTGTACGACGTGACTTCGATGAGAACGACAGCCCCATCGGAATGCCGAGCCGCAGCAGCGCGATCTGACGCCGCCACGCCGGCCAGCAGAAGCGCGCGAAGATGCCGAACGGACGGAAGAACTCGACGCGCACGAGCACCGTCATGCCGACGATCGCCAATACCCAGTTGAGATGAGCGTGCTCGCCAGCGCGCAGCCGGGGCCGCCGAGCGCGGACACGCCCAATCCGCCGAAGATGAACCACGTGTTGAGCGGAAACTTGAGCGCGAGACCACCCACCTGCAGGAACATCACGAGGCGCGGGCTTGCCGACCGCGTTCGCGAGCGAGCTATACACGCGGAACGCGAGACTCGCTGGCAGGCCGAAGGACAGGATGCGCAGATAGTCGACCGTTCGGTCGTGCAGCGCGGGCGGGGCTTTCGCGAGACTCAGCAGCGGCTCGGGATAGTAGAGCAGCGCGAAGCCGATCACCGTGAGCGCGAGCCCCAGCCAAAACGCCTGACGCGTTTCCTCGCCGATTTTGCTTTCACGTTCCGCGCCGAACAGTTGCCCGGCGATCGGCTGCAACGCAACCAGAATGCCCGTCAGTCCGATATACATGGAGATATAGACCGACGAGCCGAGCTCGAGCGCCGCCAGATCGGTGGCGGAAAAGCGGCCGACCATGGCGGTGTCGATCACGCCGAAAGCGATCACGGCGAGCTGGCCGATTAGAACCGGCCACGCGATTGCGGCGATCTTGCGCACGTCGTTCAGCATGCCGGTGGCGGCGCACGAGGTGTCGGACTGGAGCAGCATCGCGCTATTACTGCCTGCGCAGGCTCTTCGGGCGCACCGGCTTTTTCACCGGCGGCATGGGACGCTCTATGCGCACGTACAGGCGGAAACGCTCGTCACGGTCGGCGACGCGGCGGCCTTCCCACACGAGCTTCCATTCAAGAGTCGAGATCGACGACGGATCGCCGTAGTCCGCCAGGTCCTGACGCAGAATCACGTCGCAGTCTTCGTCGAAGGCGAAGTGCATGCTGCCGAAGTACGCGAAGGTAGCGATCTGCGCATCGCCCAGACGCGCGGGCGAGATGCAGTTGTAATCAGGCGGCAGATGATCGGCAATCTGCTCCGCGACATCGCGATACGTGCGGCTGTAGTTCACAACAGGCAGCCACAGGGTCATGAGCAGCACCCACATCAGCGTGGTGCCGGCGCTCGACAGCACGACGCTGCGCCACAGCACCTTCGGATGACGCGCGAGCCGCCAGCGCGCGAGCAGGAACCAGCCGACCGTCACCACGATGGCGCACAGGAACGACAGCAGCTTGAACTCGGGATGAAAGCCGGGCACGAGCCGCGCGAGATTGCGCGCCATGGACGCCGGAAAACCGATCATGCCCGCGGTCCACACCAGCCACACCAGTGTGGCGATGACGGTAAAGCTCAACATCGCGAACCAGTCGATGGCGTTGATCGCGCCGCGCTTGAGCGTCGGCAGCGCGAAGGTCGCGAGCACCGACAAGGGCGGCAGCAGCAGCATGAACAGGCGATTGGTCTCATGCGCCTGCAGGATGACCAGCGCCAGCAGCGGTCCAATGATCGACAGCGGCACGGCGATGTGCGGCGAACGCCGCATGCCGCCCCAGCTCACGAATGACCACACCGCGAGCGGCCACGCGGGCCAGGTGAACAGCGGCAGGTTCTTCAGCGCGTAAGTGAAGACGAGCGACGGCGGCCCGGAGAAGCTCGAGAAACTGTTGCGCCACCACTGGCGCAGCCACCAGTCGCCGTCGTCGGGGAAGTAATGCAGCGTTGGCAGCACCCAGGCGCCGATTAGTACGACCGCGACCGGCAGACCGAAGATCAGGAGTGGTAGCGCGCGCACCTGCTTGATGATGATCGTCATCGCCAGCGTGCACAGCAGCAGCGCGAACACCAGCACCGGTGAACTCGACAGCCCGATCACGCCGATCGCTACGCCCCACACGAGCGCGCCGTGGATCGGCTTGTCGAAGCTGCGTACGAGGCCGTAGATCAGCATCGCGGTGTCGGCGAATTGGGCCAGTTGTGGCGTGGTTTCGTGACCGCGCTCGGCCAGACCGAAGCAGGCGAGCAGAATCAGCAGCGCGCCGTCGGCGAGCGTGCGCCCGTAGTCGCGCGGCTCCGGTTCGCCGCCAAATGCGTATTTGAAGGGTTGCGCTTCGTCGCGCCGGCCGAGCAGATAGGCCGAATACCAGACGAATGCGCACGCGAGACAGAACAGCAGACCGGTGATCACGCGCGATGCGTTGCTCGCATCGACCCACGGACTCAGCAGACGGGTGCACGACGCACCGAGCCAGTACACCAGCGGGCCGTCCTGCGTCGGCGCCTTGCCGACGAGATTGGGCAGCAGCCAGTTGCGCGCGTCGCCGTTGGCCATTGTCCACATCACGCCGAAGCCCGCGGCGTCTTCGTTCTTCCACGGATCGCGGCCGAACAGGCCGAACGACGCATAGGTAATGCAGATGGCGAGCAGAAGCCAGCGCGGCAGGGCGCTGGTGGCGGAAGCGGTCAGACGAACGACAGAGCGCATGCGATAGGGCGTGATCGAGAGAAACGGGCCGCGAACCATGCGTTCGAACGCGGCGGGGCCAGAGCATCCGGCATTGTAGTCGCGCACCGGGCGATGCGGGCAGATCGGCTGTTACGGTGTGCAACAGGCGTTGCAACGGCAACCTCGGTGCCGCGCGGCTTTTCTTGCGGAGACAAAAAAAGGCAGCCTGAGCTGCCCTTTTTTGTGTGAAGCCTTGAAGCCCGACTTACTTCTTGGTGGAGAAGCGCGCGAACTTGTTGTTGAACTTCTCGACGCGGCCGGCCGTGTCCATGATCTTCTGCTGGCCGGTGTAGAACGGGTGCGATTCCGACGAGACTTCGATCTTCGCGAGCGGGTAGGTCTTGCATTCGAATTCGGCGGTTTCGCGCGTCTGGATGGTCGAGCGGGTCACAAACTTGAAGTCGTTCGACATGTCGACGAACAGGACTTCGCGGTAATCCGGGTGAATGCCTTGTTTCATGGTCTTTCCTGAGATCTGGCGGTAGCTAACCCGCTGCGTCCACTCTGAAGGGCCTGAGCGAGCCACTTCCCTCGAAAAGCAGCAATTATGCCAGAAAATTAGTCGGTTGACATCTTTTTCGGAAGTTTTGCGCGATTCACGACAAGGCCCCGACGCCCGCCGGATCCTGCCGGTAATAGCGCGCGAGAAGCCGGTACAGCTCCGGATATTCGGCCTCGAAGGACTGGGGCGTGACGAACAGCGCCTCGCTGCACACCGCGAAAAACTCGGACGGGTGATCCGTCGCGTAGGGATCGATCAGCGATTCGCGCTCGAATCGGGCCAGACGCCGCTGCGGCCCGGCATCGACGCGCGCGCATAACCGATCGTAGGCGTTGTCGAAAATGTCGCCCCAGGTGGTGGAATCGAGCGGCGCGTGCCAGCGACGGAACAGCGGCGGATGGCCGTCGGCCTCGCCGTTGAGCATGTCGATTTTGTGCGCGAACTCGTGGATCACCACGTTGTAGGCCTCCGAGCTATCGGCCATCTGCGCATCTTCCCAAGACAGCACGACCGGACCGCCTTCCCACGCCTCGCCGCTCGCGTCGTGTTCGACTTCGTGGACCACGCCGTCTTCGTCTTCCAGCGTTTTCCTGATGACGAATTCGCCCGGATAGACGATTACGCCGACCCAGCCGCGATACAGGTCGAGATCGAGATTGAGCACCGGCAGGCACGCCTGCGCGGCGATCGACACGATCATCCGGTCGGTCAGTTCGAGATCGTGTGCGGTCGAGAATTCCTTCTGCGAGATGAACAGGCTCGCGGTTTCCCTCAAACGCTGTAGATCCTCCGCGCTCAGATGGTCGAAGAACGGAAACGCGTCGAGCGTGTCGCGCCAGAGCGCGTCGTCGATCGCGTATTTGCGCAGCGCTCGCTCGCGGCGTTGCGCGCCGATCCAGCGGGAAAAGAGATTGGCCATGCGGTCGTTCGTATCACGTGTGATAGAGTAGATTGTACGGACGGCCGCGCGCGCCGCACATAAAAAAACCGCCTGACGAAGCAGGCGGTTTTTTTATGTGCAGGCAGCGATGAGCGATGGCGAATCAACCGCCACCGCGACGCATCATGTCGAAGAACTCCGCGTTGTTCTTCATCTGACGGATCTTGTCGAGCAGGAATTCCATGGCTTCGACTTCGTCCATGTCGTGGATGAACTTGCGCAGCACCCAGACCTTTTGCAGCACGTCCGGCTTGATGAGCAGTTCTTCGCGGCGCGTGCCCGACTTGTTCAGGTTGATCGACGGATAGACGCGTTTCTCGGCCAGACGGCGCTCCAGGTGCACTTCCATGTTGCCGGTGCCCTTGAACTCTTCGTAGATGACATCGTCCATGCGGCTGCCGGTTTCGATCAGCGCAGTGCCGATGATGGTGAGCGAACCGCCTTCCTCGATATTCCGAGCCGCGCCGAAGAAGCGCTTCGGACGCTGCAGCGCGTTGGCGTCGACACCGCCGGTCAGCACCTTGCCCGATGCCGGCACGACCGTGTTGTACGCACGCGCGAGACGCGTGATGGAGTCGAGCAGAATCACGACGTCGTGCTTCATTTCGACCAGACGCTTGGCCTTTTCGATGACCATTTCCGCCACTTGAACGTGACGCGCGGCCGGTTCGTCGAAAGTCGAGGCGATCACTTCGCCGCGCACCGAGCGCTGCATTTCCGTCACTTCTTCAGGACGCTCGTCGATCAGCAGCACGAACAGGATGACGTCCGGATGATTCGCTTTCACCGCGTGCGCGATATGCTGAAGCATCACGGTCTTACCCGACTTCGGCGAGGCGACCAGCAGACCGCGCTGACCCTTGCCGATCGGCGCGATCATGTCGATGATGCGGCCGGTGACGTTTTCCTCACCGCGCATTTCGCGCTCGAGCGGCAGCGGCTTGTTCGGATGCAGCGGTGTGAGGTTCTCGAACATGATCTTGTGCTTCGAGGCCTCGGGCGGCTGCCCGTTGACTTTGTCTACTTTGACCAGCGCGAAGTAACGCTCGCCGTCTTTCGGCGTCCGTACTTCGCCTTCGATCGTATCGCCGGTATGCAGATTGAAGCGGCGGGTCTGTGACGGGCTGATATAGATATCGTCCGTACTCGCAAGATACGACGTCTCGGGAGAGCGCAGAAAGCCGAAGCCGTCGGGCAGCACTTCGAGCGTGCCGTCGCCGAAGATCGTGTCGCCAGCCTTGGCGCGCTTTTTAAGAATCGCGAACATCAATTCCTGCTTGCGCAGGCGGTTCGCATTTTCGATCTCGAGGCCATTGGCCATCTCGATTAGTGCGGAGACGTGCTGAGACTTGAGCTCGGATAAATGCATACGGATTTCCCGCCAAGGGAGAAGAGGTGCAACAGAACGATTTGGGAGAA
The DNA here is from genome assembly GCA_029439525.1 of Caballeronia sp. BR6202001591004. Lineage (GTDB taxonomy): Bacteria > Pseudomonadota > Gammaproteobacteria > Burkholderiales > Burkholderiaceae > Caballeronia. The sequence continues at coordinate 1,274 of JAQFVJ010000018.1, read as the reverse complement.
GAGGTGAGCGGAACTGCTCAGAGACTTAATAATACTTCTTGAACTCTTGTGGATATAGCATAGCACACGCCGCACGGGCCTCGGTCTGGCTCGAGGCGGGGCTTTGCGCCGAGCGATCGTCAAACGCGTCTATACGATGACGATGACCGCTCGCCGCGAATGCCGTTACAGGTTGCTGTCGAGGAATGCGGTCAGCTGCGACTTGGACAGCGCGCCGACCTTTTGCGCGGCGGCCGCGCCATTCTTGAACAGGATGAGCGTGGGGATGCCGCGCACGCCGAACTTGACCGGCGTCGACTGATGCTCGTCAACATTGATCTTCGCGATTTGCAGACGATCGCCGTAATCCTTCGCGATTTCGTCGAGGATCGGGGCAATCATCTTGCACGGACCACACCACTTGGCCCAGAAGTCGAGCAGGACAGGTTTATCCGACTTGACGACGTCCTGTTCGAAGGACGCGTCACTGATGTGCTTGATTGATTCGCTCATTGTCTGAACTAACTCTATGGATTCGAGGCCCGCGTGTGAATGCTTGCCACGATACACCAAAACTAGGAAAGGTTTCGTTGCCGGACGGACCTGGAAAGCCCGCATGCCGTGCGCCGAATCCGCTGATGAGAGCGGCTCGCCGACCGGTGGCAAATGATCCGGAAAAAGGCGAGAACGCCTCTTTCACGGACGATTCACATGGCATCTTAGCTTACTTTGCTATCTGTTGCCCGGTGCCGATAGCGAGCATTTGAGGGCAAAAACACGCTGCACAAGAGGCGTTTTGGTGGCTGGTTTCCTTGGCTGCGCGCGCTGGCGGCAGAGCCTTCCGGGCGAGCGATCGGCCATGCTACAATTCGCCGTGACGGGCCTCCTCGCATGGTGGCGCAGTCAACCTGGTCAGGTCGGGAACGAAGCAGCCACAGCCGCTTTCCACCAGTGCCGAGGGTCGGGCTCGTCACCTTCCGCTTTTCTCTTCTGCCGTTCTTCCACGTTTTCCCTTAGTTTTCCCTCGTCAGAACGTCGTTGCCGTGCGCGTGGTCTCGCGTATCTCCAAGGCTGGAAAATCTGAGTTCCGGGATCATCTTTAAACTGGCTGCAAGGCCCGATTCGGGGGCGTTTCCCGCGAGTCGTTGCTGATACAATTTTGCGCATGACCTATCAAGTTCTCGCACGCAAATGGCGGCCGAAATCGTTCGAGTCGCTCGTCGGCCAGGAGCACGTCGTTCGTGCGCTCACGCACGCACTCGACGGCGGCCGCCTGCATCATGGCTATCTGTTTA